>NZ_JAWOAI010000268.1:0-13340 GCF_033194735.1 Streptomyces sp. W16 | reverse complement strand
GTCGTCCAGCAGCTCAACCTGATGCGGCTGCCCGCGACCCCGCTGCCCGTCCGCCGCTACCACCCCGCCTCGGGCGGCTACGGCATCGGCTACGCCGACCACGGCCTCGTCGGCCGGGCGGGCACCCAGGTCAGGTTCCAGCCCCGCTTCCGCGCCGAACCCGGCGGCGACCCGATCGTCTTCCAGGTCGACCCGGCCGTCCCCGAACCCTTCCGCTCGGCGGTCGTCGAGGGCGGCAACTGGTGGCAGCGGGCCTTCGCCCGGATCGGACTCCCGGACGCCTACCGGGTCGAGGCCGGTGGCGCCGACTTCGACCCGTACGACCCCGGCGTCAACGGCGTGGTCTGGGTGCACCGGGCCGGCCGCGGCTGGTCCCTCGGGCAGGGGCTGACCGACCCGCGCACCGGCGAGATCCTGCACGCCCGGGTACGGCTCGGCTCCCAGCGCGTCGAGCAGGTCCGCGCGCTCGGCGAGGCCCTCCTCGCACCCTACGGCCGCCCGGACGAGGCCGAACGGCTCGCCGCCGTCGAGGAGTTGGTGCTCTCCAGGCTGCGCCAGCTGGCCGCGCACGAGATCGGTCACGCACTCGGCTTCATGCACAACTTCGCCGGTACGGAGCATCCCGAACCGTCCGTCATGGACTACCCGCACGCCCGCATCCGCGTCACCGAGAAGGGCGATCTCGACCTCTCCGCCGCGTACGGCACGGAACTCGGGCCGTGGGACCACTTCCTGGTCGCGCACGCCTACGGGCGATTCGGCGAAGGCGAGGGCGAGGAGGACACCGCGCTCGCCGCACTGCGCCGCGAAGCCGCCGAGGCAGGCCTCACCTATGTCTCCGACGAGGACGCGCAGGGCCCGCACGCCGCGCACGCCGACGCCGTGCCCTGGGTCGGCGGAGGGGACGCCCTCCAAGCGCTGGAGACGATGCTGCGGGTCCGTCGTATCGCCCTGGACGGATTCTCGCGCGGGGTGCTGCCGTCCGACCGGCAGACCGGTGAACTGGAGGAACGCGCCGCGCTTCTGCACCTGTTGCACCGGCACGAGGTGGCGGCCGTGGCCCGGTCGGTGGGCGGGGTGCGCTACGCGTACGGCCTCGCGGGCGAGCCCGGCCGGGGCGCGGAAGCCGTCGACGCGGCCGGCCAGCACACGGCGCTGACCCGACTCGCCGAACTGCTGCGCGCCGAACAACTCGCCCTGCCGCGCGCGGTGTTGGACACTCTCACGCCGCCCGCGATCCGCTACGGCCGGACGGACCAGTACCTCGACACGGGCGCCGGACGGATCTTCGACCCCTTCGAAGCCGTACGGGCCGCGACCGCCCTGGTGACGCAGCAGTTGCTGGACCCGGCCCGGCTCAACCGGGTCGCCTGGCAGCACGCGGCCGACCCCGAGACGCCCGGTGTCGCCGACATCGTCGACGCGCTCCTCGCCACGACCTGGCGCCGCAACGACCCCGTGCCCGAGGAACTGCCCGGCGGGAACGCGGTCCAGCACGCGGCGGACTGGACCCTCCTGAACCACCTGCTGACCCTGCTCGACGACACCGCGCTGCACACGCCGGTGCGCATGTCGTTGCGCGGCGCCGTACGGCGGCTCGCGACGGAGCTGCGCTGCCAGGGCGACGAACAGGCCCGTGAGGCCGGGGAGTTGATCCGTGCCTTCCTCGCCGATCCCGGCTCGGTGCGGCTCGATCCGCCGCCCCGGGTGCCGCCGGGCGCGCCCAACTGAGGTCGGCGTACGCCCCTGTCGGGAGCTGCGGCTATCGGGGTCTGCGGCGGCCGGTGGTCGAACTCGGGCCGTGGCGAC
Organism: Streptomyces sp. W16; assembly: GCF_033194735.1. Classification (NCBI taxonomy): domain Bacteria; kingdom Bacillati; phylum Actinomycetota; class Actinomycetes; order Kitasatosporales; family Streptomycetaceae; genus Streptomyces; species Streptomyces sp. W16. The sequence goes on along the minus strand of NZ_JAWOAI010000268.1, from coordinate 11,531 downwards.
CGCTGTTGGTCGCCACGTGCCGGGGCGTTGCGGAGTCCTGTGCGGTGAAGGCCGAATCCGGTTGCAGTGCCGGGTGCTTGTCAGCGGGTTTCTGGCCGACGGGATGCCGGGAGAAGGAACGGTCCCAGTTGCCCTCGCCCATCACCAGCAGCGGGTCGAACATCACGACGACCCCGGCCAGCAGCAGGAAGATGACCGGCCCCAGCAGCATGGGCAGCAGCAGCGAGGTGGCCGAGTCGCCCGTCCACGCCCCGCCGGTGCTGTGCAGATGGACGCTCACGGCGGCCATGGCCGTGTAGTGCATCCCGGACACGGCCACGCCCATCACCAGGCTGGCGGCCAGACTCGCCAGGAAGCCCCGGATGGACACGGCCGCCCACAGGGCCGCCGTCGCGGCGACGATCGCGATCGCGATGGAGAGCGCGACCGTGCTGGTCCGGTACTCGATGGTGCCGTTCAACTTCAGGGCCGACATGCCCAGATAGTGCATCGCGGCGACTCCGAGGCCGGTGATCACACCCGCCGCGGCGAGCGTGCCGGTGGTGGCGCCGCGATATCCCACGGTGAACACTCCGGCGGCGACCATGACGATCGCCACGGCCAGACTCAGCACCGTGAGGCCGACGTCGTAGCCGATCCGGGTCTCCTCGACCTGGAAGCCGATCATCGCGATGAAGTGCATCGTCCAGATGCCGCTGCCGATCGACGTCGCGCCCAGCGCGAGCCAACCCGCCTTCCAGGAATGTTTGTTGTGCAGGGACCGCACCACGCAGCGCAGTCCCAGAGCACCTCCCAGGCAGGCCATCAGATAGGCCGCCACCGGAGTAACCGCACCGTAGCGGAACCCGTCGATCGTGCCTTGCATGAGCCAACTCCCCCCAGAGTCCTGGCTGCTTGTGGGGGGAGTATGTATGAATCGGGGCCGGGCCGCGCACCTCTTTCACATCTGTACTTGACGAACTCTCTACTTTCGCGGACCACTTGGTGCGCATCGAGGGCGATACGCGGACAGATGCGGTCAGGGCTGTTGCGGCTTCTCGCGGTCGATGAAGTCCTTGGCCTTGTCCTGCGCCATGTCGACCTGCTTGGCGTGCTTGCCGCCGGTGCGTTCGTCGATCATGTCTCCCGCCTTGTCCACGCCCTGCTTGGCCTTGTCGGGGTTCTGGCCGAGCATTCCCTTGACCTTTTCCATGAACGACATGGGTGTCCTCCTTCGGACGTGCGTTGGCCCTCCCAGCATCCCCCGCGTTCACGCGCGCCGCATTTCGGTGCCGCGCGGGGCCGGCCGCCACCCGGCATCAGGCGGGCACGAGCGGTTCGGGTTCGTCGGTGACGCGGGCCCCGCGGGTGGGGGACACGGTGAGCGCGAGTGCCTGGAGGACCGCTCCGGTCAGCCCCACCGACAGGGCGAACCGGTAGCCGACGTGGTCGGCGAGGAGTCCGCCCAGCGGCGCCCCGATCGCCACCATTCCCCAGTTGAACGAGCGGATCGTGGCGTTCATCCGGCCCCGCAGCCGGTCGGGCGTGACGGCCTGGCGATAGCTCATCTCCACCGGGCTTTCGAGCGAGATCGCCCCGGACACCACGAAGAAGGCCGCGGACACGCAGACCAGGGCCCACGGTCCGCGATGGGCGAGGACCAGCGGCAGCCAGCCGACGGCGGCGAGGAGGCGGCCCGCGATCAGGGTGGCGCCGATGTCGAGCTTCTTGGCCACCCGGGCCGAGAACGCGCCGCCGAGCACTCCGCCCAGTCCCGCGCAGGCGTAGGTCACGCCCAGGCCGAAGTCCCCGATCCTCAGGTCACGCAGCGCGAAGACGACGAAGACCGTGCTGACCACGGTGTTGAAGAGCAGCATCAGATGCGAGGTCAGCGCGATGGACGCCAGGGTCCGGTGTCGGTAGACCCAGGCCACCCCCTCCCGCAGTTCGCTGACGAGACCGCGCCGCGCACCCCGGTCGGGCACGGGATCCGGGGCCCGCACCGAGGTGAGCAGCAGACCGGAGGCCAGATAGCTGGCCGCGTCCACGAGAACGGCGAGCGGCGCGCCCAGCAGCTTGATCAGCACGCCGGCGATCAGCGGCCCGGTCGATCCGGCCACCGCGTCGGCCTGTCCCACCCGGGCGTACCCCGCGTTGAGGAGTTCCCTGGGGACCAGCTGCGGCACGTAGGAGTGGTTGGCCGCGTCGAAGAAGAGACAGAGGACCCCGAAGGCGAAGACGCACGCGCACAGGGTGGCGATGTCGAGCCGGTCCAGTGCGTACAGCAGCGGAATCGCGCCGAGCAGAGCGGCCCGGCCGAGATCCATGGCCACCATCACCGGCTTGCGTCGGCAGCGGTCCACCAGGACCCCGGCCATGAGGCCGAAGAGCAGATAGGGCGCCCAGCGGGCCGCGCTGACCAGGCCCACCTCGGTCGCGGACGCGCTCAGTGTGACGGCGGTGAGGATCTGGAGGGCGAGCCCGGACACCTGAGAACCGAACGCCGAGACCGCTGAGGCGGTCCAGAAGCGCGTGTATCCGGGAACATCCACCAGACGGGGCATGATCGGACCGTACCCGGCGAGATCCTTCCGTCACCTTCAGGGACCACAAGTGGCTTGTCCGCGACGCCTGTTGGGCCCGGTGACAGAGGGAAAACCCTTGAGTGCCCCTGCGTTGCGTGACATGGACGGGTCAACGCTGTCATCCTCCACGCAGTTACCCCACGGATCCTCCATGGATCGGTCAAAGTTCGGTCGTCCCCGCACAGCTCAGCTCTCCCGGACAGCAGACCCGGCTGTCCGGTCTGTCACCGGCCGCGTCCGCGGCCGTCGCAGGAGGAGTACGAGTGAGACGCATCCCCCGCAAGCGGACCGCGGTTGGAGCCCTGATCTCCACCGCCGCGCTCCTCGCCGTCGGCATCCAGTCGGTTCCGGCGAGCGCGAAGCCCGCGTCCCCCCACCCCAGCCCGCTGCGCACCAGCAGCCTGGAGGCGAAGCTCACCCCGGCGCAGCGCACCGCCCTGGTGAAGAGCGCCACCGCGAACAGCACGAAGACCGCCCGCACCCTCGGCCTCGGCGCCAAGGAGAAGCTGGTCGTCAAGGACGTCGTCAAGGACAACGACGGCACCGTCCACACCCGCTACGAGCGCACGTACGCCGGTCTCCCCGTCCTCGGCGGTGACCTCGTGGTGCACACCCCGCCCGCCGCGCAGGCGACCGGCACGGTGAGCGCGACCTTCAACAACAAGCACACCCTCACCGTCCCCTCCACCACCGCGTCCTTCGCCAAGTCGGCCGCCGAGACCAAGGCCCTCACCACCGCGAAGGCCCTCGACGCCAAGGCGCCGAGCACCGACAGCGCCCGGAAGGTCATCTGGGCCGGCGACGGCACCCCGAAGCTCGCCTGGGAGACGGTGATCGGCGGGTTCCAGGACGACGGCACCCCGAGCCAGCTGCACGTCATCACGGACGCCACCACCGGCAAGGAACTCTCCCGCTTCCAGGGCATCGAGACCGGCACCGGCAACACCCAGTACAGCGGCAGCGTCTCGCTGAGCACCACGCTGTCGGGTTCGACGTACCAGCTGTACGACACCACGCGCGGCGGCCACAAGACGTACAGCCTCAACAACGCCACGTCCGGCACCGGCACCCTGATGACGGACGCCGACGACGTGTGGGGCACCGGCGCGGGCTCCAACACCCAGACCGCGGGCGCAGACGCGGCCTACGGTGCCCAGACGACCTGGGACTTCTACAAGAACACCTTCGGCCGCAGCGGCATCAAGAACGACGGCGTCGCCGCCTACTCGCGCGTCCACTACAGCACGGCGTACGTCAACGCCTTCTGGGACGACAGCTGCTTCTGCATGACCTACGGCGACGGCTCGGGCTCCACGCACGCGCTGACCTCGCTGGACGTGGCCGGCCACGAGATGAGCCACGGTGTCACGTCGAACACGGCCGGGCTCAACTACACCGGTGAATCGGGCGGGTTGAACGAGGCGACCTCCGACATCTTCGGCACGGGTGTCGAGTTCTACGCCAACAACAGCAGTGACGTCGGCGACTACCTCATCGGCGAGAAGATCGACATCAACGGCGACGGCACGCCGCTGCGTTACATGGACAAGCCGAGCAAGGACGGCGGCTCCGCGGACAGTTGGTACTCGGGGGTCGGCAACCTCGACGTCCACTACTCCTCGGGCCCGGCGAACCACATGTTCTACCTGCTCTCCGAGGGCAGCGGCACCAAGGTCATCAACGGCACCACCTACACCAGCACCACGTCCGACGGTGTGGCCGTCGCCGGGATCGGCCGGGCCGCCGCCCTGCAGATCTGGTACAAGGCGCTGACGACGTACATGACGTCCACCACCAACTACGCCTCGGCCCGCACCGCCGCGCTCAGCGCCGCAGGGGCGCTGTACGGCACAACGTCCGCGCAGTACGCGGGAGTCGGCAACGCCTTCGCCGGTATCAACGTCGGCAGCCACATCACCGTGCCGACCACCGGAGTCACGGTCACCAACCCGGGCAGCCAGTCCTCCACCGTCGGCACGGCGGTGAGCCTGGCGATCACGGCCAGCAGCACCAACAGCGGCACCCTGACGTACGCCGCGACCGGACTGCCGACGGGCTTGTCGATCAGCAGCTCCACGGGCGCCATCACCGGCACCCCGACGACCGCGGGCACCTACAGCACCACCGTGACCGTCACCGACAGCACCGGGGCGACCGGTACCGCGGCCTTCACCTGGACCGTGAGTTCCAGCGGCGGGGGCGGCAGTTGCACCTCGACGCAGTTGCTCGGCAACGCGGGCTTCGAGTCGGGCAACACGACCTGGACCGCGACCAGCGGGGTCATCACCAGCTCCAGCAGCGAGGCGGCCCGCACCGGTTCGTACAAGGCCTGGCTCGACGGCTACGGCTCGACCCACACCGACACGCTGTCCCAGTCGGTGACGATCCCGAGCGGCTGCACGGGTACGACGTTCACCTTCTACATCCACATCGACACCGCGGAGACCACCACCAGCACCGCGTACGACAAGCTGACGGTCACCGCCGGATCGACCACCCTGGCCACCTACTCCAACCTCAACGCGGCCAGCGGATATGTCGCGAAGTCCTTCAGTCTGTCGGCCTTCGCGGGTACCACGGTCGCTCTGAAGTTCAGCGGAGTCGAGGACTCCTCCCTCCAGACCAGCTTCGTCATCGACGACACCGCCGTCACGACCAGCTGATCGGTCCGTAGGTCCGGCACCCCGCACGCGCCCCCAGGCGTGCGGGGTGTTCCGGTGTCTCAGCTCAGCGGGTCCAGCGTCAGGTAGGCCTGCTGCGGGTTCCCGTCGTTCACCAGAGATTCCTGGGCGCCGACGTCGTCGAACGCGAACGCGTACGCCTTGCCGTCCGCCATCTGCGCGTGGATCTTGCGCGCGTAGTGGTTGGTCACCGTGTCGACGTAGAAGTTCGCCGTGGTGGTGTCCGGCTGGTTGGGGTTGACCAGGAGCGTGGACCGGTTGTAGCCCGCGCACAGGGTGCGTGAAATCGGCCCGCGCACAAGGTCGTTGGGCGCGTCGAGGTACTTGTAGCAGCCGAAGATGCTGGCTGCGTCCGGCTTCTGGAAGGTGGTCACGACCGCACCGGAACTGTTGGTGAAGTTCATGACGTTGCCCGACACCCGGCCGTAGTACTTGGTGTTCGGCTGGTCGGCGAACGGCGTCACGGTCAGGGTCGACGACGAGTACTTCGACCAGACACGGTTGATGTAGTCGTCCATCACGGTGCTCGGCAGGGCGCCCGTCTCGATCCCGTACGTCGGTGAGAGCGCTCGCAGAACCGTGCCGTCGGACCGGGTCTGGATCAGGTTGGCCCAGCCGCCCGGCTGCCCGCGCAGCGCGTTGAAGAAGCCCGTGTAGCCACCCGACTTGAGATGCCCGGTGGAGGCCGTGCTCCCGTCGGAACGCTGCACCCCGACCGCGTAGGGCGCCGAGAACATGTCCACCTGGGTGCTGTTGATCCACAGCCCGGAGTCGTTGAGCGTGTACTCGGACCAGTTGAAGAGGATGTTGCGGTTCGGGTCGGTCGGGTTCTGCACGGCCGGCTGCACCAGGCCGCCGGTGGTCAGCTTGAACACCAGCTTCTGGCCGTACGAGAAGTAGATGCGGCCCGAGAACTTGGGGATCCGGATGGTGGCGGACTGCCCGGCCGCCGGGCCCGTGATCGACGCGTCCGGCGCCGGGGTGGGCGGGTTGCCACCGGCCGGCCAGGCGTGGAAGGCGCCGGCCGCGTCGGCCCAACCCTGCTGGCCCGTGGCCAGGTTGGTGCCCAGGTTGTAGATGTAGACCGCGTCACCGCGGCCCGAGTTGTTGGTGATCTTCAGCGGGATCGTGGCGGGCACCGCGGCGTCCGCCGTGAGCGGTGTCGCGAGCGCGAGCATCGTGGCCACCGCGGTCGCGGCACCCAGTCGACGCAAGAGTCTGATGAGCACTTCTCACCTCCGTGTGGGGGGTACAAAATTGGTCCGGACCTATGTGAGAGCGCTCTCAGAGTCGCGCCGAGCCGCGTGCATGTCAATGAGTTGAACGAAAGGTGCCCACGACAACTCGCGCCGTGGGCACCTGGATTGAATCAGTGAAGGCAGTCTGTCGATCAGAACGTACGGTCCAGCAGATCGAGCAGCGCGACCCAGTGACGCTCGTAGGCCTCCGCGTTGTACGACGAGGTGTCCGCCTGCGTGTAGCCGTGCTGTGCGCCCGGGTAGACCTCGCAGCGGTGCCGGACGCCCGCCGCGGTGAGCGCGTCGTCGAACCGCTTGATCTGGTCCTCGGGCAGCGAGGAGTCCTGGTCGGCGTGGCCGAAGTACACCTCGGCGGTGATGTGTTCGGCGGCCAGGTGCGGGCTGTTCGGGTCGTCGGTGGCCAGCCGCCCGCCGTGGAAGCCGCCCACCGCGGCCACCCGGTCCGGGTAGGCGCCCGCGGTGTACAGCGCGAGGCGGGCGCCCATGCAGTATCCGGTGATCGCGACCGGCCCGTCGGCGACCACGGGGGACTCGGCCAGCCGGCGCAGATAGGCACCGGCGTCCCGCACGATGAGATCGGGCGTCAGCCCCATGATCAGCGGGCCGACCTTCTGGAAGATGTCCGGCCGTGCCTCGGGGTCGATGAACTCGGGGAGCTCGACCACCGGCGCGCGACCGTGCCGGTAGAACACGTTCGGTACGAGGACCGTGTAACCGGCCTCGGCCAGTCGGTCGGCCATCGACCTGAGGTGGGGACGCAGTCCGAAGGCGTCCTGGTAGAGCAGCACGGCCGGACGAGGGCGCTCGTCAGCGGGATGCACCAGATAGGCGTCGGCGATGCCGTCCTCGGTGGGGATGTCCACGGCTGTGCCCTGTACGGCGGTCATGGCGGGGTGCCTCCCGGCGGATCGGCGCCGGGCCGACTGCCGGCCCGGCGCGGCGTGTTCCGATCATCGTGGCACGCCCGATCACGGCCCCGCCGCCGGGGTCACTCGAAACGGGAGACGTCCCCCGCGCCCTTCCGGACGATCTCGGCCTCGCCGCTGGAGAAGTCGATGACCGTCGTCGGTTCCGTGCCGCAGTCCCCGGAGTCGACCACCGCGTCCACCACGTGGTCGAGCCGGTCCTTGATCTCCCAGCCCTGGGTCATCGGCTCCTCCTCGTCGGGCAGGAGCAGGGTGCTGGACAGCAGCGGCTCGCCGAGCTCGGCCAGCAGTGCCTGGGTGACGACATGGTCGGGGATGCGCACGCCCACGGTCTTCTTCTTCGTGTTCAGCAACTGGCGCGGCACCTCCTTCGTCGCCGGGAGGATGAACGTGTAACTGCCGGGCGTGGAGGCCTTGATGGCGCGGAACACGTCGTTGTCGATGTGCACGAACTGGCCCAGCTGGGCGAAGTTCTGGCACACCAGCGTGAAGTGGTGCCGGTCGTTGAGATGCCGGATCGTACGGATCCGCTCCATGCCGTCACGGTTGCCGAGCTGGCAGCCCAGCGCGTAGCAGGAGTCGGTCGGGTACGCGATCAGCGCACCCGAGCGCACACTGTCCGCGATCTGCGAGATGGTCCGCGGCTGCGGGTTGTCCGGGTGCACGTCGAAGTACTTGGCCACCCGCCGAGCTTATGCCGTACGGCCACGGGTCGCCGCGCGGGCCCTCGCGTCGCCCGATTCGCACGGGCGTACCCCGGCGAAACCGACCAGTGCGCTCGGGGCTCTCCCCCGAACCCGGGCAGGACGGCTCCGCCGACGGCTCCCCTCCGAGGCCGCGGCGGAGCCGTTCCGGCGCCGGGTGCGCGAGCGGCCGTACGGATTCGTCGTCGGCCGCACCACGCCGTCCCCGCTCAGCCGCGCAGCCGTACCGGTATCTCCTGCCAGCCGAAGGCGATGAAGGACGGCACCTGGCACAGGGTGTCCGGGGCGACGGCGAGGCGGGCGTCCGGGAAGCGGTCGAAGAACGCGGGCAGCGCGGTCAGGGCCTCCACCCGGGCCAGCGGCGCGCCGATGCAGCGGTGCACGCCGATGCCGAAGGACAGGTGGTCGTCGGCGCCGCGGGCCGCGTCGAAGACGTCCGCGTCGGGGCCGTAGTGCGCGGGATCGAGGCCGGCCGCCGCGTACGTCGTGATGATGGCGTCCCCGGCCGGGACGGTGACGTCGCCGACCGTGAGGTCGCTGACCGCGAACCGGAGCGGCAGCGAGGCGATGGACGGGTGGACGCGCAGTGTCTCGTCCACGACCGCGTCCCAGCCGATCTTCCCGGAACGTACGTCCGCGAGCTGCTCGGGGCGCTTCAGCAGGGCCACGATCGCGTTGCCGATGAGGTTCACCGTCGTCTCGAAGCCCGCGCCGATCACCAGCAGCAGCGTGTACAGCAGTTCCTCGTCGCTGAGCCGGTCGCCGTCCTCGTCCCGTACCCGGATCAGTTCGGTGGTGAGGTCGTCGCCGGGGTGCTCGCTGCGGTGGGCGATCAGCGCGGGCAGTACGGTGCCGATCTGCTGCTGCACGAACGCCGCGTGCTCCGGGGACGGGTCGGAGGTGTCCATGATGGCCGCGATCAGCCGCCCGGTGTCGCCGACCAACTCGTCCGGTACACCGAAGAGTTCGCAGATGATCCGCATCGGCAGGGGATGCGCGAGCGCGGCCCTGATGTCGACCACCTCGGCGTCGTCGGCCGCGACCGCGTCCAGCAGCTCCGCCGTGATCGTCTCCACCCGGGCCCGCATCGCCTCGGTGCGCCGGTGCGTGAAGCTCGGCGCGACCAGTTTGCGCAGGCGGGCGTGGTCGGCGCCGTAGGTGGACAGCATGTTGATGACGCCGATCCAGCCCAACACCCAGCCCCAGGAGGGGTGTTCGCTCAACTCGGGCCACAGGCGCCAGTGCAGCCGGGGGTCCCTGCTGACCTGCGGGTCGAGGATCAGTTCCTTCAGCGTGTCGTAGCCGGTGGGCGCCCAGGCGGGGATGCCGCCGGGCAGTTCGACGGGCACGATCGGGCCGAGGGCACGCAGCTTGGCGCTCTCGGCGGCCATGTCGGCGCCGAACGGGTCGAGGGCGATGCGGTCGGACACGGTCACGACGGGTCTCCTGGCTGGTCGGGGGAGCGGGGGCTGAACCGGACGGGCAGTGAGGTGAGCGAGCGGTGGAAGGGGCCCGGACGCCAGGTCAACTCCGCGCGCGGTACGAGGGGTTCCAGGTCGGGCAGCCACAGGGTGAGCTGTTCGATCGCCTCCGTCGCGATGAGCAGCGTGTGCCGCTTGACCGGGCAGGCGTGCGGACCCGCCGACCACGACAGGTGCGAGGCGTCCTTGGGATGCCGGCCGCTGACGACCTCCTCCTCGGCGAAGTGCGCGAGCGCGCCGTACGAGACGACGACCGGTATCGCGGGCCTGATCCACGCGCCGTGGAAGGTCACCGGTGAACGGGCATAGTGGATCCCGTAGTTGGCGAGCGGCGTCTCGTGGTGCAGGACCTCCACCACGGCGTCCATGACCGGGCGGGCACCACTGGTCAGAGTGGAGTAGTAGACCGAGGTGCCGAGGACGCGGGACAGGGCGTTGGACACCAGGTTCGCGGTCGGCTCGTGACCCGCGCCCAGTGTGAGGAACACCTGCCAGGCGACCTCCTCCGGGGTCAGCCCGGCCGGATGGTCCAGGAGCCAGCTCGTCAGGTCGTCCCCGCGTGACTCGGACTTGGCGGCGATGAGTTCGAGGACGTAGCCGCCGAACTCGGCCTCGCCCTCGGTCGCTCGGTCGCCGCCCTCGATCATCATGCCCAGCGCCCGGTCCAGCCGCTCGCTCTGGCTGTCGGGCAGCCCGAACAGGCTGTTGAAGACCAGCGCCATCAGCGGCCGGGCGAACTCGCCCACCAGATCGGCCTGTCCGCGCGGCCCGATCCGGCTCACCAGGACATGGACCGCGCGGTGCACCCGGGCCCGCAGGTCGTGCGGTTCGATCCGGTCGAAGGTGTCGATCAGCGAGGCACGGTAGCGGACGTGCGCGGCGCCGTCCGCGAACAGGGAGTTGGGGCGCCAGCGCATCATCCCGAGGACCGGCGAGTCCTCGGCGACCGTCGACTCCCACGGCCGTGGATCGTGCGAGAACCTGTCGGTGTCGCGCAGCAGATCCAGCGCGGCCCGCCGCTCGGTGACCACGTACGCCGGTACGCCCGGGGCGAGTTCGGCCCAGCCGACCGGGCCCTGGGCGCGCAGGGCGGCGTAGTAGCCGTAGGGATCCAGCGCGAAGCCGTCCTCCCACAGCCGGACGGGGCGGGTGGGGGACGAAGTGGTCACCGGTGCTCCGGGGGGTCGCGGTCGATCAGATGCTGGACCAGGGCGAGCAGCGCGTCGATCGACGAGTCCGCGTCCCGGGCGTCACAGGTCACCAGCGGGGTGCCGGGCGCCAAGTCCAGGGCGGCGCGCAGCTGTTCGTCGGTGTGGTGCCGGGGCGCGTCCGGGAAGGTGTTGAGTGCGACGGCGTACGGCAGACCGCTCTCCTCCACCAGCCCGAGCATGTCGAAGGAGGCGTCCACGCGGCGGCTGTCGACCAGGACCAGTGCCCCGAGCGCGCCGTGGGCGATGTCCTCCCACAGCGCCCGGAACCGCTCCTGCCCGGGTGTGCCGAAGAGGTACAGCACGATCCCGCCCGGCAGGCTGAGCCGCCCGAAGTCGATGGCGACGGTCGTCGTCGACTTCTCCCGCACCCCGTCGAGATCGTCCACATGGACGGATGCCTCGGTCAGCCGCTCCTCGGTGTGCAGCGGCCGGATCTCCGACACCGAGTCGATCAGGGTCGTCTTGCCCACCCCGAACGGGCCCGCGATCAGGATCTTGACCAACTCCCGTGCGGTGTCCGGCAGATGGATGCCGCTAGTCGTGCTTGAGGGCGCGTAGGCCATCGGCCACTCTCTTCAGCAGGTCGGGGTCGAAGCGTTCGGCGGGCGGGATCGGGGCGCGGGCGAGCGCCAGGCCCCGGTCGACGAGACCGGCGGCCAGGACCCGCACCGCGGAGACCGGCAGCTCCAGCAGGGCCGCCGCCTC
>NZ_JAWOAI010000267.1:0-13514 GCF_033194735.1 Streptomyces sp. W16 | reverse complement strand
GGTGCCCGCACCCCGGCCGAATTGCGGGCGGCCCTCGCGGGCCGGGGCGGACGCTCGCCGGCCGAGATCAACCGCACCGCCGAACTCCTGCTCGCCCAGCGGGAGATCACCGCGACCCTGGACGAACTCGCGGCCCTCGGCAGCCAGGCCCGCTACCACTCCGTCGACTTCCGCGAACCGGACGCGGCGCTCCAGGCGGTCAAGGAGATCCACGCCGAACACGGCCGCCTCGACGGTGTCGTCTACGCGGCCGGGGTCATCGAGGACCGGCTCATCGCCGAGAAGACCACCGAGTCCTTCCAGCGGGTCTACGGCACGAAGACGCACGGCGCCGAGACACTGCTGTCGGCGCTGGAGGAGCTGCCCAACGGCCCTGCTTTCGCCGTCCTGTTCGGCTCCATCTCGGCCGTGCTCGGCAACCGCGGGCAGGTCGACTACGCGGCGGCCAACGACGCCCTGGAAAGCCTCGGTACGACCTGGTCCGCGCGTACCGGGCACCGGGCGCTGACCGTGCACTGGGGTCCGTGGGCGCCCACCGGCGGTCACCACGGCATGGTCACACCGGAGTTGGGACGCGAGTACGCGCGGCGCGGTATCTCGCTGATCGATCCCGAGGAGGGCACCGCGGCCCTGCTGCGCGAGCTCGCCTTCGGCGACGAGTCGGCCGGAGCCGTCGTCTACACCGCTTCGGGCTGGTGACATGACCGACCGTCAAGTGCCGGTCGCCATCGTGGGAATGGCGGTGCTGTTGCCCGGCGCCGCCGACCTCGACGCGTACTGGCGGAATCTGCTCGCAGGCACCGATGCCATCAGCGAAGTGCCGGAGGGGCGCTGGGACGCGGACTACTACCGGCCGGACTCCGCGAGCGGTCCGGCCGTGGCCGACCAGGTGTACTGCCGGCGCGGCGGGTTCGTCGACTCGCTGGCCGAGGTGGAGGTCACCCGGTTCGGCATCATGCCGAACTCGGTGCCCGGCACCGAACCCGACCAGCTCATCGCCCTCCATGTGGCCGCCGCCGCCCTCGCCGACGCGGGCGGGGAGTCCCGGCTGCCCGACCGGCATCGCGTCGGCGTGGTGCTCGGCCGGGGCGGCTATCTCACCCCCGGCCTGGTCCGCCTCGACCAGCGGGTCCGTACGGCGGGCCAACTCGTCCGCACGCTGGGCGAGTTGCTGCCCGACCTGGACGCCGGTCAACTCGACCGGATCCGCACGGCGTTCACCGACCGGCTCGGCCCCGACAGTCCCGAGTCGGTCATCGGCCTGGTGCCGAACCTCGCGGCGTCCCGGGTCGCCAACCGCCTCGACCTGCGCGGCCCGGCGTACACGGTGGACGCGGCCTGCGCGTCCTCGCTGATCGCCGTCGACCAGGCGGTGACCGAACTCGCCGCCGGGCGCTGTGACTTGATGCTCGCCGGGGGCGTCCACCACTGCCACGACATCACGCTGTGGAGCGTGTTCTCCCAGCTGCGCGCCCTCTCCCCGAGCCAGCGGATCCGCCCCTTCCACCGGGACGCCGACGGCATCCTGATCGGCGAGGGCACGGGGGTCGTCGTCCTCAAGCGCCTCGCCGACGCCGAACGCGACGGCGACCGGATCTACGCCGTCATCCGGGGCACCGGTGTGTCCAGCGACGGCCGTGCCGCGAGTCTCGTCAACCCGGACTCGACGGGCCAGACCCACGCCGTACGACAGGCCTGGGAGGCGGCGGGGCTGGATCCGGCGCTGCCCGGTTCGATCGGCCTGCTGGAGGCGCACGGCACGGCGACGCCCGCCGGTGACGGGGCCGAACTGGCCACGCTGGCCGAGGTGTTCGGACCAGACGGTGATGCGGTCATCGGCTCCGTGAAGTCGATGATCGGTCACACGATGCCCGCCGCCGGAGTGGCCGGTCTGGTCAAGGCCGCCCTCGCCGTCCACCACGGGACGCTGCTGCCGACCCTGCACTGCGACGACCCGCATCCGGCGCTCGCGGCCACCCGGTTCCGTCCGCTGGAGAAGGCGGCGCCCTGGGAGACGACGCCGGAACAGCCGGTGCGGCGGGCGGCGGTGAACGCGTTCGGGTTCGGCGGCATCAACGCGCATGTCGTGCTGGAGGAGGCGCCGGGGGCGCGCGCGTCACGTTCGGCGACGGTGGTCGTCGACGAGCCGGAACGCGTGCTGACGCTCGCCGCCGACAGCCCCGAGGCGCTCGCCGCACTGCTGGACGCGGACGACTCCGCGCTGCTGGCCACAGCCACAGCGACAACCACTCCCCTGTCCGGCCGCTCCCGGCTCGGCATCGTCGCCCCGGACGCCAAGCGGCTGGCGCTGGCCCGCAGGGCGGTCGCCAAAGGGCGGGCGTGGCAGGGCCGCAGCGATGTGTGGTTCACGCCGAGCCCACTGATCGGGCCCGGCGCGGGCAGGCTGGCGTTCGTCTTCCCGGGCCTGGAGGGCGACTTCGCGCCCCGGGTCGAGGACGTCGCCGCGCACTTCGGACTGCGCGAGAACAGGTCCTCAACTCCCGCACAGGTGGGGGATGTCGGCCGCCACGGCTTCGATGTGGTCGGTGTCGGGCGGCTGTTGGACGCCGCGCTGCGCCGGATGGGTGTCGTGCCGGACGCGGTCGCCGGGCACAGTGTCGGCGAGTGGACGGCGATGACGGCCGCCGGGGTGTATTCGCCGGACGAGGTGAGCGACTTCATGGAGTCGTTCGACCCGGACTCGGTGACGGTGCCGGGGCTGGCCTTCGGCGCGATCGGGGCCCCTGCCGAGCGCGTGCTGTCGGCCCTCGCCGCCGAGTGGCCGGACTCCGGGATCGTCCTCTCCCACGACAACGCGCCGGGCCAGTCGATGGTGTGCGGGCCGGACCAAGCGGTGGACGCGTTCGTGCGGTCCTTCCGTGCGCAGGGTGTCCTGAGCCAGGTGCTGCCGTTCCAATCCGGCTTCCACACACCGATGTTGCGGCCCTACCTCGCGCCGATCGAGGAGGCCACGAACCGCTTCCGGCTGCATTCGCCGACGGTCCCCCTGTGGTCGGGGACGACCGCCTCGCCGTATCCCTCGGAGGAGAAGGCGGTCCGCGAGCTCTTCATCCGGCATCTGCTGGAGCCCGTGCGTTTCCGGCAGCTAGTCGAGGCCATGTACGCCGCGGGTCATCGCGCGTTCGTCCAGGTCGGCACCGGCCAACTCGGTTCCCTCGTCGACGCCACGCTCAGCGGACGCGACCACCTGGTCGTCGCCGCCAACTCGCCCCACCGCTCCGGTCTCGCCCAACTCCGGCGGGTGGCGGTGGCGTTGTGGGCGGCGGGCGCAACAGTGGATCCGTTGACACTGGCCCCGCAGAAACCGGCTCGCCGACAGGAACGGTCTCCGGTACGGCTCGACCTGAACGGGGCACTCGTCTCGCTCGACGCCCCGAGCCTGGTGAAACTGCGGGCGGAACTGCGCGCCCCCCTCCCGAACACCACGGCGTCCTCCCCCTTGGACGCGCTCACCGACCGCTTCCCGGCAGCCGCCGAACTGCACGCGCTGATGCGGGAAACCGCCGACACGGCCGCCCAACTCCTCGGCGCGGGCAGCCGCCGGGCCGTGGCGACCATCCCCGCTCCACCCCGGCAGCCACCCGCTCCGCCCCGGGAATGGCAGACAACGGTCCATGTCTCCCCCGAGTCCATGCCCTATCTCATGGACCACTGCTTCTTCCCGCAGCGTCCCAACTGGCCCGATGTGGCGGACCGTTGGCCGGTGGTCCCGGCCACCACGATCGTGCAGCACATCATCGAAGCGGCCGAGCGGACCGCGCCTGGCATGCGGGCGGTCGCTGTACACGACGCGCGGTTCGACCGCTGGCTGACGGCGACGCCGTCGGTCGACGTACCGGTGCGAGTGGTCACCGAGGCCCCGGGCCGCCTCGCCGTCTCCTTCGGCCCGCACGCCCGCGGTGTGGTCGAACTGGCCCCGGTCCACGCCCCGTCGCCCCCGCCCCACCGCCGCCTGGACCCGACCACCGAACGCGTCCCCGACCACACCGCGTCCCATCTCTACGACGAGCGCTGGATGTTCCACGGCCCGGCGTTCCAGGGCGTCACCGAGCTCACCGCGATCGGCGACCGCCATGTACGCGGCGTGATCACCACACCGCCCGCCCCGGGCTCCCTGCTCGACAACGTGGGCCAGATCCTGGGCTACTGGATCATGGCGACCCGCACCGAACGCACCGTCGTCTTCCCGGTCGGCATGCGCGAGATGCGCTTCTACGGCCCCCATCCGCGCCCCGGGACGGAGGTGGAGTGCCTGGTGCGGATCACCTCGCTCACCGACACCGCGCTCGAAGCCGACGTACAGCTCACGGTCGACGGAGAGGTGTGGGCGGAGCTGACCGGCTGGCAGGACCGGCGCTTCGACAACGACCCGCAGACCAAACCGGTGGAGCGCTTCCCCGAGCGCAACACGCTCTCCGAGGCCCGCCCCGGCGGCCGGACCCTGCTGAACGAGCGCTGGCCCGACCTCGCCTCCCGCGACCTCATCATGCGCAACTCCCTGAGCAGCGTGGAGCGTTCGCAGTACGCGGAGCATCCGCCGCGCGGTCGCCGGCAGTGGCTGCTGGGCCGGATCGCGTTGAAGGACGCGGTACGGCAGTGGCTGTGGAGCCAGGGCGAGGGGCCCGTCTTCCCGGCCGAGATCCGGGTCCACAACGACGAATCGGGCCGCCCGTACGTCACCGGCCTGCACGGCCGCACCCTGCCCCCGCTGGACGTCTCGCTGGCCCACGCCGCCGAGGCCGCCGTCGCGATCGTACGACCGCATGTTCCCGGGCCCGGCCCCGGAATCGACATCGAGGAGGTCGTCGAACGCGACCCCGCCACCCTCGCCACCGCTCTCGGCGAGGAGGAACTCGCGCTCCTGCGCGCCGAGTCGGCCGCGTCCGGCGAGTCGGAGGCGCTGTGGTTCACCCGCTTCTGGGCGGCGAAGGAGGCGGTCGCCAAGGCGGAGGGCACCGGCTTCGGTGGCCGGCCGCGCGACTTCGCCGTCTTCCAAGTGGTCTCCGGATCACGGCTGTTGGTGTCCGGGCGGCTGGAACGCGCCTACGCCGTGCACTGCGAGCCGGCCGGCAATCCCCCCAATCTGCCGGACAGGACCTATGTCGTGGCCTGGACGACGGGACCCGCGCACGAAGAGGAGTACGACCGATGACCCCCACCACCGAGGACACCGTCCTCGCCGACCTCACCGGCATGCTGACCGCCCTCCTGGAGGACGAGTACGGCGTCGACGACGCCGAGATCACCATGACGACGACCTTCAACCGCGACCTGGAGCTGGAGAGCATCGACCTGGTGACCCTGGCCGGGCTGCTCCAGGAGCACTACGGCACGAAGGTCAACTTCGCCGAGTTCCTGGCCGGGATGGAGTTCGACGAGATCATCGAACTCACCGTCGGCCGGCTCGTCGAGTACGTCGTGCAGAGCCTCAAGGCAGCCGAGGCGGGCTGAGCCATGGCGATGGTCGACACCGGTCAACTCCGGCTGCACGTACAGCGAATGAGCCCGCCCGAGGGCCGCCGCCCCACGGCGACGGCGGTGCTCGTGCACGGTCTGCTCACCGACAGCCTGGCCAGCTACTACTTCACCATCGCCCCGCCGTTCGCGCTGGCCGGCATCGACGTCGTCATGTACGACCTGCGCGGGCACGGCCGCAGCGGACGTCCGGCGACCGGCTACACCCTGGACGACAACATCGACGACCTGGAGGCGCTGCTCGACCGCCTGGAGGTGACCGGCCCGGTCCATCTGGTCGGCAACTCCTACGGTGGGACAGTCGCGTTCGGCTACGCGGCCCGCCATCCGGAGCGGGCCGCCAGTGTCTCCCTCATCGAGTCGGAACCGGCGACCGACGCCTGGGCGCCGAAGCTCCGCGGCATCCTGGACCGTGTGCTGCACGAGCTGGCGCACAACGAGGACGACGCGATCGCCTGGATCAGCGCGAACCGCGGCCACAACACCGCCCGCCTCGCGAGGGGCGCGGCCCGGCTGGCCCGGGAGACCTCCCTCTCCCAGGACATCCCGGCCAGCGGGGTTTTGACGGAGGATCAGATCCGGGCGGTGCGCTGCCCGGTGCTCGGCGTCTACGGCGGCGACTCGGATCTCGCTCTGCTCGCCCCCTGGCTGGAGTCCGTGCTGCCGGACTGCCGGACCGTCGTCGTCCCCGGCCACGAGCACTCGGTGCTGGTGGAGGCGGCGGGCACGGTCGGCGGGCACATCCTCTCCCTGATCCAAGAGGCGAACGCGCCCACGGCGGGCGTCCGGTGAGCCGGTTCCTCTTCGTCGTACCGCCGCTCGTCGGCCACATCAACCCGGCGACGGGCGTGGCGGCCGAACTCGCCGCGCGTGGCCACGAGTTGGCGTGGGTCTGCGCCGACCCCGCGCTCGTGCGACGGCTCGCGGGAGAGTCGGCGCGGGTGTTCCCGTGCGCCGGACCGGTGCCGGGCACGGGCGAGGGCGTACGGCCGCCGGACATCCGTGGCCCCGAGGCGCTGAAGTTCCTGTGGGAGGCCTTCCTCGCGCCGCTGGCCGAACAGATGGCGCCCGGAGTCACCGCCGCCGTCGAGGAGTTCCGTCCCGACGCGATCGTCGCCGACCAACAGGCCCTGGCCGGCGGCCTGGTGGCGGAACGCCTCGGAGTGCCGTGGGCAACCTCGGCCACCACCTCGGCCGAGTTCACCGACGTCTTCGCGGGCATGCCCAAAGTCGCCCTCTGGCTCGACGAGTTGCTGCACCGGCTCCGCACCGGCCTCGGCGATCCGTCCGGCACCGCCGACCCGCGCTTCTCACCGCATCTCGTCCTCGCGTTCAGCACCCCGGAGCTCGTCGGCCCCGAGGCGCGGCAGGGTGAGCAGATCCGCTGGGTCGGCCCGTCGATCGCGCCCCGCCCGGCCGCGCCGGACTTCCCCTGGGACTGGCTGGACCCGGCCCGCTCCCTGGTCCTGGTCAGTCTCGGCACCGCCAACACCGATGTGGGCGCCCGTTTCCTCACCGAGTGCGTGACGGCCCTGCGGGCCCGAACGGACCGTGTGCAGGCGGTGATCGCGGATCCGGGCGGCGCGCTGGGGCCGTCCGACGGCCAGGACAAGGACCTCCTGGTCCTCCCCTCGATCCCTCAACTCCCGCTGCTGGAAAGGGCGGACGCGGTGGTCTCGCACGCCGGGCACAACACGGTGTGCGAGGCGCTGTGGCACGGCGTCCCCCTCGTCGTGGCGCCCATCCGCGACGACCAGCCGGTGATCGCCGGGCAGGTCACCGGCGCGGGTGCGGGCATCCGGGTCCGCTTCGGCCGGGTCACCGCACCGAAGCTGGGCGCGGCGATCGACGCCGTACTCCACGAACCCGACTTCCGCGCCGCGGCCGGCCGTATCCGGACGGCGTTCCGCGCGGCCGGAGGCAGCCGCGCGGCGGCCACCCATCTGGAACTGCTGGCCACCGGCGCGTCCCCGAAGGAGACCCCGTGAGCAACGAGGACGACCCCAAGCCGCCGAGCCGCAACGACCAGGTGGCAGCCCTACGGCCCACCTACCAGGCCGACTTGGCCGAGGGCCTGGACCGCTTCTTCGAGCCCAGGCGCGAGACCTGCCCCTGGTGCGACTCGTCCCGTCTGCGGACCCGGTTGCGCACGAGGGACCTGATCCAGCACAAGCCGGGCACGTTCGTCCTGGACCGTTGCGAGGACTGCCGGCACACGTTCCAGAATCCCCGACTGAGCCCGGCGGGGCTGGAGTTCTACTACCGGGACTTCTACGACGGCCTGGGCGAGAAGCAGTTGGGCAACACGTTCGCGGCCCGCACCAAGATGTACGAGCAGCGTGCGCAGTCACTGCTTCCGCACGCACCGACTCCCAAGAACTGGCTGGACGTCGGCACCGGTCACGGCCACTTCTGCGAGTCGGCCCGCACCGTGTACCCCGGCACCACCTTCGACGGCCTCGACTTCACGGACGGCGCCGAACTCGCCGAGCAGGCGGGGCGGGTGGAGCGCGGCTACCGCGGCAGCTTCCCGGAGCTGGCCCCGAATCTCGCGGGCCACTACGACGTCGTCAGCATGTTCCACTACCTGGAGCACAGCACGGAGCCCGAGCGCGAACTGGCGGCGGCACACCAGGCCGTGCGTCCCGGTGGCCACCTGCTGATCGAGGTGCCGGACCCGGACAGCCGATACTCCCGCCTGCTGGGCCGCTGGTGGCTGCCGTGGCTCCAGCCCCAGCACCTGCACTTCATCCCGGTCCAGAACCTGCGCGCCCGCCTCACGGACCTCGGCTTCACGGTCGTCGCGGAACAGCACGCGGAGCCGCACGACCCGGTCGACCTCCTCGCCGGCACCTGGCTGGCCCTGGACACGGCTGCCCCCCGCGACAACCTCCCGTGGCTGCCGAAACCCCCGACCGGCCTGGCCCGCACGCTCCGCGCGGCGGTCCTGATCGCGGGGATCCCGGCACTGGTCCTGGGCACGCTCCTGGACCGGTTCGTGGTGAAGCGGCTGTCGCACCGGCTGGGGGTGTCCAACGCCTATCGGCTGGTGGCGCGGCGCGACTGAGCCGTCTCCTATGCAGTCAGGCTCTCCAGCGCGCGGGCGACCTCGTCCGCCGTGATGCCGTCGGCCCGGTTGTCGAAGACCAGCCGGCGGCCGTCGCTCCAGCGGCACTCGTTGGCCTCGGCCGCCTTCCAGAACGTGTCCCAGTCGGCAAGCTTGGACAGGTCCCGGGCACAGCCGCGGACGCGCACGCGCTCGCGGGCCGTGTCCGAGTCGACCTGGACCTGCACGACGGAGGGCCCGACGGTGCTCCGCACGGACCGACTACCGGCTGGCCCCCATTGAATGATGCATTCACCGCGCCTAGCATCACCCGGTGATTCCAACAATTCCGGTCTGACTCCCGACGAGTACAGCGCAGGTGACGACGAGCGGTCGCGGCCCGGTTCCGGGGGCTCCGGCCGCTCGTCCTCGCCGGTACGACGGTTCAGCTCGCGGTACGGCGGATCCGCCCCTCGTACCGCTTCTCCAGCTCCAGGTTGCCCTCGAAGCCGCCCGGCACATTGGCCGAGACGTACACGGGCGGCCGGTCCCCCGAGGCGAGGAGCTGGGCCGCCGCCTCCGCGACCGTCAGCTGGACGAGCATCGCGCCGGTGAGTGTGGACAGGGCGCAAACGGCACCCCCGCCCGGGAGTTCGAGGAGCGCGTCGCCGCGCGGGGCCGCGTTGTCGAGGACGACGTCCGCGAGGTCGACGAGCTTTTTGCCGCTGGGGTGACCGGCGGGTACGGCGTGGGTGTGGGCGAGCGAGGTAATGGCGAGGAGGCGGTGGCCGCGCTCCTTCACCCGCAGGGCCATTTCCACGATCACCTTGTTGACACCGGAGTTGGAGATGATGACGAACAGGTCCTGCGGGCGGGGTTCGGCCAAGTCGTAGAGCCGGTCGGCGACTCCGGCCTGCCGCTCCAGCAGCGGATCGTCGAGAACGCTCGGGGCGTCGCCGCCGTAGAGGACCAGGTCGGCGATGCTCAGGCGGTTGGTGGGCACCAAACCCCCGGCTCTGCCCGCGAGTTCGAGGACCATGGCCTGGGAGTGGCCGGTGCCGAAGGCCTGGATGACGCCGTCCGTGCGGACGCAGTCCGCGATCAGTTCGGCGGCGCGGGACACGGTCTCGCGGCTGGATTCGGTGATGTGCTGGAGAACGGCCAGGCTCTCGCGCGCGAAGATCTCGGCGCTCACGGACTCGGCGGACACGCGACACTCCCCACCGGTGGATCAAACCACCTGTTCTTTCCCGATCAATGAATCAATAAATCACACACGGTCCTGGTATTCAATCGATGGCCTCTGGGGTGGCTGATACCTTCTCCACATGCCCCCGACAGACGTCACCACCCTCATCCGTACGGAGCTGCCCCGGCTGGCCGGCTCATTGAGGAAGGTCGGCGAGCTGATCCTGGAGGATCCGGCCGCCGTCACCCACTGCTCGGCCGCCGAGCTGGGCCGCCGCACCGGCACCTCGCAGGCGACGGTGACCCGGTTCTGCCGCGCGGTGGGCCTCGACTCGTACCAGCATCTGCTGATCGAACTGGCCCAGGAGCGCGGGCGCGGCGAGGTGTCCGACTGGGGCACCGCAGAGATCGGCCCGGACATCTCCCCGGACGACGATCTGGAGCGGGTCGTGCAGGTCGTGGGCAGCGCGGACCTGCGCGCGGTGCAGCAGACCATCGACCGTATCGACCTCGACGCGGTGGAGCGCGCGGCCACCGCCGCGGCCCGCGCCCGGCGCATCGACGTCTACGGCATCGGCGGCAGTGGGGCGGTCGCCCAGGAGACCGAGACCCGGCTGTTCCGCATCGGCTGCGCGGTGCGCGGCTGGACCGAGGTGCACGCCGCCGCCACCTCCGCGGCCCTGCTCACCCCGGCGGACGTGGCCATCGGCATCTCCCACTCCGGTTCGACCCGCGAGACCATCGAACCGTTCGAGCTGGCCAAGGAACGCGGCGCCACCACCGTCGCCCTCACCTCCGACCCGCGCTCCCCGCTCGCCCGCGCCGCCGACATCCGGCTCATCTCCTCGTCCTCGGCGACCAGTTTCCCCACCGGCATCATCGGCGCCCGCCACTCCGTGCTGGTCCTCATCGACTGCCTCTACGTCCGTATCGCGCAGCTCTCCTACCAGCGCGCGAGCGCCTCGCTGGCCCTGACCGACCACATCGCCGGGGAGCACACGGTGAAGGCCCGCAGGGGCCGGTGATCTGAACCCGGACCGGTCGCGATCTCGGCCGAGTCTGCATGGATGAACCACCGAAGTTACGCGCAGATGGTTGTTTGAATCATCTTCGCGGTGTCAGGATGGGCGCTCCGCCGAGCCTCTGGTAGGAGACCCATGCGCGTCACCGCTGCTCTGTCGACCGAGCTGTTCGTCGGCACCGCCGAGCATCCGCTCCAGGTGGTGACCGCCGAACTCGCCCATGTCCCCGGCCGGACGGTCCGCCTCACGGTCGAGGGCCCCGATCTGCACGGCAGCGCGGAGACGATCGTGGGCGAGGACGGCACCGCGCACGCCGAGATACCCGTGACCTCAGACCTCGCGCCCGGCGAGCGGTGCGCGATCGAGGTGACGGCGGCCGACGGCGGCCAACTGGCCACGTACAGCTCCGAGTTCACGGCCGCCGAACCCGGCTGGACCATGTTCATGGTCAGCCACTTCCACTACGACCCCGTCTGGTGGAACACCCAGGGCGCCTACACCGAGACCTGGGACGTCGCCGACGACCCGGCCACGACCGGCCTCCCGGCCCGCACCTTCGACTCCCGCGGCCAGTCCGGCATGAGCCTCGTCCGCGCCCACTGCGACCTGGCCCGCCGCGACCCGGCGTACACCTTCGTGCTGGCCGAGGTCGACTACCTCAAGCCGTACTGGGACGCCTTCCCCGAGGAACGCGGCTTCCTCCGCGAACTGATCCGCACCGGCCGGGTCGAGATCATGGGCGGCACGTACAACGAGCCGAACACCAACCTCACCGGCGCCGAGGCGACCGTGCGCAACGCCCTGTACGGGGACGGCTTCCAGCGCGGCATCCTCGGCGCGAGTCCCGAAACCGCCTGGCAGCTCGACGCGTTCGGGCACGACCCGCAGTTCCCCGGGCTCATGGCGGACGCGGGAGTGTCCTCCAGTTCGTGGGCGCGCGGGCCGTTCCACCAGTGGGGGCCGACGCTGTCCGTGTTCGGCGAGGAGCCGCGCGATCCCCAACGCATGCAGTTCCCGGCCGAGTTCAGCTGGATCGCCCCCTCCGGGCGCGGACTGCTCACCGCCTACATGGTCAACCACTACGGCGCCGGCTGGGCCATCGACAACGCGCCCACGCTCCCCGAGGCCGAAGCGGCGGCGTTGAAACTGTTCCGGGGCCTGAAGAAGGTCGCGCTCACCCGCAATGTGCTGCTCCCGGTCGGCGGTGACTACGCGCCGCCGTGCCGCTGGGTGATGGACATCCACCGCGACTGGAACGCCCGTTACGTCTGGCCGCGCTTCGTCAGCGGAATCCCCCGCGACTTCTTCGCCGCCGTCCGCGCCGAGTTGGACCAGGAGGGCCGCAAGGCCTCCCCGCAGACCCGGGACATGAACCCGGTCTACACCGGCAAGGACGTCTCCTACATCGACACCAAGCAGGCCCAGCGCCACGGCGAGACCCTCCTCGCCGACGCCGAGGCCTGGGCGACCCTTGCCTCGCTCGTCGCCCAACACCCTTATCCGGACGCCGCGTTGGACAAGGCCTGGCGGCAGCTGATCTACGGCGCCCACCACGACGCGATCACCGGCTCGGAGTCGGACCAGGTGTATATCGACCTGATGACCGGCTGGCGCGAGCTGTACGACCTGGCGGAGACGGTGCACGCCGACGCGACGGACGCGATAGCCGCCAGGGTCGCCCAACTACCGGGTGCCGGGGCCGACTTGGTGGTGTTCAACGCGGCGACCTGGGAGCGCCGGGACGTGCTGACCGTCGACGACCCCGGCCTGGTCCCGCTCGACGACACCGGCCTGCCACTCCCCGCCGTACGCGAGGGCGACCAACTCCGCCTCGTCGTACCGGAAGTGCCCGGCATGGGCCTGAAGGCCCTCCCGCTCGCCGAGGGTTCGATACCCGGGTGGTCGCCCGGCGAAGGCCTCACCATCCGCAACGAGTTCTACGAGGTGACGGTCGACCCCGCACGAGGCGGCGTCGTCAGCAGCCTGCGCGAACTCGCCGATGGCGGACGGGAGTTGCTGCGCGCCGGTGACATCGGCAACGAACTCGTCGTACAGGAGGAGTACGCGCGGCACCCGCGCTTCGGCGAGGGCCCCTGGCATCTCACCCCGACCGGAACCACCGCCGCCCGCAGCCGGGACGTCACCGCCGACATCGATGTCCAGCACTCCCCAGCCGGTTCACGGATCACCGTCAGCGCCGACCTCGGACTGTTCCGGTACACGCAGCGGCTGACCCTGTGGACCGGCGTGCCGCGCCTCGAAGTGACGACCACGATCGACGGCTACGACGGCGCCGACCGGCTGATCCGGGTGCGCTGGCCGTCCGACGTGACCGGCGGACTGCCGGTGCACGAGGTGGCGGACGCGGTGATCGGGCGCGGATTCGGGTTCGTGGAGGTGGACAGCGAGGAGTTCCCGTGGACGCTCGACAATCCGGCGAACACCTGGTTCGGGCTCGGCTCCACCGCGCGGGTCGCGGTGCACGACGAGTCGGGCCGGCTGCTCGGCCACCGGTCGATCGGTGTCGCCGAACTCGTCTACGCCGACTGGGACGAGGCCGGTGAACTCGGTGCCCCGCTCGCCGCTGCGCTGGTCCGCGTCGGGGTCACCGCGACCTCGACGATCGCCGGCGGCCCGCGCTACGGCGATCTCGAAGTCGACTCCAATCTCCCGGACTTCCGGATCGCGGTGGGCGCGCCCGAGCGCAACTCGGTGGTCGCCGAGGCCCTGGGCTGGGATCCGGCCGCCGGACGCGAGCTGCG
>NZ_JAWOAI010000266.1:0-13591 GCF_033194735.1 Streptomyces sp. W16 | reverse complement strand
GGGCATCGTGCCCGTGCCGCCGGTGCGGTTGCCGCCGCCGAAGCCGCCTCGGCCGCCGCCCGGGCCACCGCCGCCACCCATCATGCTGGCGCCGGCCGGACCGGCCGTCGGGATGGAGCCGGTGTGCGCGGAGTTGACCGTGGAGAGCGTGTACGCCGTAGGACCGGCCAGGCCCGCCACGATGCTCAAGCCGACTGCCGCGAGGGCGAGTTGGCGGCCGATCTTCGCGACGAAGATCAGGCCGAGCGCGCCGGCCAGGGAGCCGAGGAGGACCAGCCACTTCAGCCAGGGCAGGTAGTCGGGGGTGCGGTTCAGGAGGACGTAGCCCCAGACGCCGGCGGCAACTACCGCCGCCGCCAATGTGATTGACGCCCAGATCTCGCTGCGCTTCTCCCACAGGGAACCGGCGCCGATGCCGATGACGGCGGCCATGTAGGGGGCGAGCGCGATCGTGTAGTACTGGTGGAAGATGCCGGCCATGTAGCTGAAGACGACCAGGGTCGTCACCAGCGAGCCGCCCCACACGAGCATCGAACTGCGCCTGACCGACGTGCGGTTGAGCTTGCGCGTGGCCACCAGGCCCGCGACCAGGAGGATCAGCGCGGTGGGCAGCAGCCAGGAAATCTGGCTGCCGATCTCGTCGTTGAACATCCGGTTCCAGCCGGTGGCACCCCACATGCCGGTGCCCGTGCCGCCGCCTCCGCCGCCGACGCTGCCCGTCTCGTCGCCGCTGAGGCGGCCGAACCCGTTGTAGCCGAAGGTCAGTTCAAGGAAGCTGTTGTTCTGCGAGCCGCCGATGTAGGGGCGCGAGGACGCCGGCCACAGCTCGACGAGCGCGACCCACCAGCCGGCCGCGACGACCAACGCGCCGGTGGCCAGGCCCAGTTGGGCGAACCTCTTCTTCACGCTCACCGGCGCGCACACCGCGTAGACGATGGCCAGCGGCGGCAGGATCAGGAAGGCCTGCAGGGTCTTCGACAGGAACGCGAAGCCGATCGCGACTCCGGCCCACACCAGCCACTTCGTACGGCCGTCCTCCAGGGCCCGGACGACGAGGTAGCAGGCGGCGGCCATCAGCAACGCCAGCGCCGCGTCAGGGTTGTTGAAGCGGAACATCAGCGCGGCGACCGGGGTGAGCGCCAGCACGGCGCCCGCGATCAGACCGGCCTGGGGGCTGTGCCGACGGCGTACCGCCGCGTATACGACCGCGACCGTGCCGACGCCCATGAGGACCTCGGGGACCAGGATCGCCCACGAGTTGAGGCCGAAGATGCGGACCGAGATCTCCATCGGCCACAGGAAGGCCGAGGGCTTGTCGACGGTGATCGCGTTGCTCGCGTCGAGCGAGCCGAACAGGAACGCCTTCCAGCTCTTGCTGCCGGCCTGAACGGCCGCCGAGTAGAAGGAGTTTGAGTAGCCGGACGCACTCAGGTTGTAGAGGTAGAGCAGCGCGGTCGCGAGCAGCATGCCCCAGAAGGCGGGGCGCGCCCAGCGCGGGTCCTCGGGCCGGCCGCGCCACAGGCGGCGCCCGAGCGGCTGCTTCGGCTCGCCGGCCCCGGGGGCCGGCGTGTGCGACTCCACGACAACCGGCTCGCCCACGGCCGTATCTCTGCCGGTGTCACTGCCACCGGTCGGCGCCCCCCAGGACGAGGGGCCGCCTCCTCCCGGATAGGTCGTCTGATCGGTTTCGGTGGTCATCGGGGATCCCTCGGATCGGTGTCGTGGGGACGCACCGGCTGCAACTGCATCGTCGCGTCCCTCCAGGTGCCGTCCGCGGCTTCACCGGCGCGGAACTGGGTGGTGGTGTCGTACGACCCCTGGTGAGCCTGGGGCTGCTGCCGCTGGGGCAGCGGGGCGTACGAACCGGGGTACTGCGGGTTCTGCGGGTGGTGCGGTGCCGTCGAATAGGTCGGCGACGAAGGGGTGTTGAGGGCTACGACCGTCGAGTCGTCGGCGCTGTCGCCGCGGTCCGGGAACACCCAGGCGCGGAAGAGCAGAAAGCGCAGGACGGTCGCCGCGAGGTTGGCGGCCACCAGGACCGCGAGTTCGGTGGAGTGCGCCGGGTTGCTGCTGGCCGCGTTCAGGGCGGCGAGCGAGCCGCTGGTCAGCGCGAGGCCGATGGCGAAGACGACCAGGCCCTGTGCCTGGTGGCGTACGGCGCCGCCCCGGCCGCGGACCCCGAAGGTCAGCCGGCGGTTGGCAGCCGTGTTGGCGACCGCGGAGACCAGCAGCGCGAGCGCGTTGGCGACCTGTGAGCCGCCGAACTGCCGGAAGAGGCTGTAGAGGACCAGGTAGAAGAGGGTGGAGAGACCGCCGACCACACAGAACCCGACGAGCTGGCGGGCCAGCCCCTTGGGCACGTCCTGGATGTCGCGGTCGCGCGGGTCGTCGCCGAAGGGCCGCGTGACGCGGTCGAGCGGCAGCGAACCGGAGGCCAGGGCCTTGCCCACGCGCCACACTCCCTTCAGGTCCTCGGTCGCCGTCTTGACGATGTGGACGGTCGAGTTCGGGTCGTCGACCCAGTCGACCGGCACTTCGTGGATGCGCAGTCCGGCACGCTCGGCCAGCACCAGCATCTCGGTGTCGAAGAACCAGCCGGTGTCCTCGACGAGCGGCAGCAGCGCCTGGGCCACATCACGCCGGATCGCCTTGAATCCGCACTGGGCGTCCGAGAAGCGGGCCTGCAGCGAGCCGCGCAGGATCAGGTTGTAGGTCCGGCTGATGAACTCGCGCTTGGCGCCACGCACGACACGCGACGAGCGGGCCAGCCGGGAACCGATCGCCAGGTCGGAGTGACCCGAGATCAGCGGCGCCACCAGGGGGAGCAGCGCGTTGAGGTCGGTGGAGAGGTCGACGTCCATGTAGGCGAGGATCGGGGCGTCCGAGGCGGACCAGACGGTGCGCAGTGCTCGACCGCGCCCCTTCTGCTCCAGCCGGAAGGATTTGACCTCCGGGATTTCCGACTCCAGCCGCGCGGCCACCTGAGGGGTGGTGTCGATCGACGCGTTGTCCGCGATGGTGATGCGGAACGCGTACGGGAACGTGCGCTTGAGGTGCTCGTGCAGTCTGAGCACACATGGCTGGAGGTCCTTCTCCTCGTTGTAGACGGGGATCACTACGTCCAGGACAGGCGTACCGGCGTCTCCGGCCGGGAGGTGCTCCCGCGCCGGCAGGGTGCCGGGAGAAGAGTCGGTTCGCATGAACCGACTCTCCTCAAGCGCCCTGTTGCACCCATGTGGTGGCACTGTGCTGTGCCTGTGAGTGCGATTGCCAATTCGTTTCGGGGGCGGGCGTGGGCACAGCGGGTGCAAGCGCGGGCAGATGCACGGTGAACACAGTGCGTCCGGGAACGCTGTCCACGGTGACCGCGCCGCCGTGTGCGGTCGCGACCGCCTGCACGATGGCGAGGCCCAGACCCGTCGATCCCGTCGAGCGGGAACGCGCCGAGTCGCCGCGCGCGAACCGCTCGAAGACGTGCGGCAGCAAATCCGGCGGGATGCCCTGACCGTTGTCCTCGACGTCCACACACATCCACGGCCCACGTCTCTGCACGCGTGCGGTGATCGTCGTACCCGGCGGAGTGTGCTTGCGGGCGTTGCCGAGCAGATTGACCAGCACCTGCTGGATACGGGCCGCGTCCGCCGACACGAGGGCGGGTTCGTCGGGCAGGTCGAGCCGCCAGTTGTGGCCCATGCCGGCCGCGCGCGAGTCGCTGATGGTGTCCACGACGAGCGGGATCAGGTCGGTCTGGTCGAACTGGAGCGGTCTGCCCGCGTCGAGGCGGGCGAGGAGGAGCAGATCCTCCACGAGGAGGGTCATGCGGCCCGCCTCGGACTCGATCCGGCCGAGGGCGTGCTTGGTGTCTGGCCCAGTCTGTTCACGCCCGCGACGGGTCAGCTCCGCGTAACCGCGGATGGAGGCGAGGGGCGTCCGCAGCTCATGACTGGCGTCCGCGACGAACTGCCGTACCCGCATCTCGCTCTGCTGGCGGGCGTGCAGGGCGCCGTGCACATGGTCGAGCATCCGGTTGAGCGCGGCGCCCACCTGGCCGACCTCGGTATGCGGGTCGGTCTCGGACTCGGGGACCCGTTCGTTCAGGGTAACTTCGCCCGTGTGGAGGGGGAGTTCGGAGACCCGGGTGGCGGTGGCGGCGACCCGGCGGAGGGGGCGGGTGGCGACACCGACGAGGACGTAGCCGGCGATGGCCGCCGCTACCAGGCCTGCGGCGGTGACGCTGATCTCGACGAGGATCAGGGTGTTGATGGTGTTGGTGACCTCGGAGGTCGGCAGGGCGATGTAGTACGAGTCGCTGCCGTCGTCGCTCGTGGCGTACTGAACGCGGTACTCCCCGAGGCCGGGGACGTCCACCGAGTGGTCCTTGTGATCCTTCGCCACGGAGGCGATGGCCGCCTTCTGCGCCGCGTTGAGGGTGTCGGCGGCCATGCTTTGGAAGACGCCGTTGTCGTCGCGCTTCTGCTCGGCGATCGCGGCGCTGACGATCTTGCCGTTCTGCACGTACGCGGCGATGGTGGTGGGTTGCGTCGGGGGGGTGTTGACGAACTTCGCGGCCTTGGCACTCGCCGGCGTGGCGTCGTCCTTCGCCGGCGCGTTGTCACCCGATTTGTCACCCGGGCTCTGGCCCGACCCGGGGGGCTTGCCGTCCAGGCGATTGCCGACCGCGCGCCTCGCGGCGTCGTCCACCTTGCTGTCGAGCTGCGTGTACAGGTGATCCTGCAGGGCGATCGTCGTCACCGTACCGATCACCGCACACACCACCGCGATCAGTGTCACGGACGCGACGACGAGCCGGGTCCGCAGGGTGCGCGGCTTACCCGCTCGTTTCTTCTGCGCACGCGGCCGTCGTCGCCCGCTCATGAGGCCGCGGGCTTGATCAGGTAACCGGCACCGCGTCGGGTGTGGATCATCGGCTCACGTCCCGCGTCGATCTTCCGGCGGAGGTACGAGATGTAGAGCTCGACCACATTGGCCTGCCCACCGAAGTCGTACGACCACACACGGTCGAGGATCTGTGCCTTGCTGAGTACACGACGGGGATTACGCATGAGGAAGCGCAACAGCTCAAACTCAGTGGCGGTGAGGTGGATGCCGTCCCCGGCCCGCGACACCTCGTGGCTGTCCTCGTCGAGGGTGAGGTCACCCACGACCAGCACGGAGTCCGAGCGGCGGTCCGCCGCACCGGAGCGGCGGATCAGCCCGCGCAGCCGGGCCACGACCTCTTCGAGGCTGAAGGGCTTGGTGACGTAGTCGTCGCCGCCGGCGGTGAGACCCGCGATCCGGTCCTCGACCGCGTCCTTCGCGGTGAGGAACAGAACCGGAACGTCCGGCAGCTCACGGCGCAGCCGTCCAAGGACGGTCAGACCGTCCATGTCGGGCAGCATCATGTCGAGAACGACGGCGTCGGGCCGGAACTCGCGCGCGGTCTGGATCGCGCCGGTTCCGTCACCCGCGCTGCGGATCTGCCAGCCTTCATAGCGAAGGGCCATGGAAAGCAGCTCGGTGATCGACAGCTCGTCGTCCACCACAAGCACTCGGACGGGGCTCCCGTCCGGCCTCAGCAGTTCGGTGCGCCCCTGGGGCGAGGTCGTGGTCATGGTGGACACGTTGTCGTGGTCCTCTAAGAGCACGCTTTCTAGAGTCTGTGATTTTCCTGAGAAACACACAGGGGCCTCTCAGGGAACACCTTGGAATCGCTTGCCCTGCACTTATCCCGTTCCGCACACGGCGCCCGCGGACCTGTGCGTTCCGCCGGTGCCGCCTCGGCCTCCCCTGTATCCCCTCAACCTCCTCGCCGCCCTCACAGTCCGAACAGTCCCGCCCCGTTGTGATGGCACACGGCCCGCAGCCAGTCGTCCCCGAGGCCCAGCCGCTCCAGGGCGTGCAGCTGGTGCAGATACGGATACGGAATGTTCGGGAAGTCGCTGCCGAGTAGAACGCGGTTTCCGAGGGCGGCCAGCCGGGGGAGCGCACGGGGCGGAAAGGGGGCGAGGCGTTCGCTGAAGTCCGTGAACGCCATCGTCGTGTCCAGCCGCACCTCTCCGTACCGCTCGGCGAGGCCGAGGAAGTCCTCGTACTCCGGCATTCCCATGTGCGCGACGACCAGCCGCAGCCGCGGGTGTCTGGCCAGCACGCGGGCGATCGGCTCGGGCCCGGTGTGCTTGCCGGGTGCGGGTCCGGAACCGCAGTGGATCACGACCGGTGTCCCGGACTCGGCGAGCAACCCCCAGGCGGGGTCGAGGAGTTCGTCGGCCGGGTCGTACGCCCCGACCTGCACATGCGCCTTGAAGACCCGCGCGCCGGAGTCCAGCGCCTCCCGGACGTAGTCCTCAACTCCCGGTTCCGGGAAGAGAGTCGAGGTGTGCAGACAGTCGGGGGTGCGGGCGGCGAAGTCGACGGCCCAGCCGTTGAGCCACTGGGCCATGCCGGGCTTGTGCGGGTAGAGCATGGCGGTGAAAGCGCGTACTCCGAACTCCCTTATCAGCGCGACCCGTTCCTCTTCCTCCTTCCGGTACGTGATCGGCCACTCAAGGGCTCCGCCGGTCGACGGCCCGAGCGCGTCGAAGAAACCCCAGACCTTGTGCAGCACCCGCTCGGGCATGAAGTGGGTGTGCACGTCGACGAGGCCCGGGAGCCCGAGCCGCCGCCAGAACCTCCGCACCGACTCCGCCTCGGCCATGAACTCGCTCTCCACCTCGGTCACTCGCCTTTCTCGAACCCGTCGCCGTGCTCGGCCCTCACCCTGTGCGGCGCCCTCGGACCGCCTTCGCGGTCGACGCGAAGCCTGTGGACCGGCTTGCCGCAACCTTGATCGAAATCGGATTGACAGGCTTTCGGCCGCGCTACGAGACTCGGATCGGATGATCAGAGTCGTCACATTCATTGAACAGGGCTGACCACCCTGTCGAACGGACTCCGAAGATCAGCACGAAACGGGGAGAGACGAAATTCTGCGGTGCGCAGTCGGCGGTAGATTTGGCAGGTTCCTGGCAAGTTTGTCACCCACGGAGATCGACCACCCACTCGGCAGCCTCCCCGCCCCTCATCAACCGCCGCGGAGTCAGGCTGTCCCGCGGCCTCGCCCAGGAGGTTCGATCCCCATGCGCAGCAAGCTCGGTGTGGCACTGGCAAGTGCCGCCGCACTCATCGCCATCGGTGGCACGGCGGCGCCGGCGTCCGCAGTCGAAATGCAACCCATGAGCAAGCACACGGGCACGTCCGGTTGCTTCAACTGGTCGTGGGCCGACGGCGACGTCACGACCACCGTGTACTTCCACAACACGTGCAACCGGACCGAGTGGATAGACATCACGTGGACCCACGGCGGCGGCGAATACACCGCTCCGTACCTGGCCGGAACGAAGGACAGCTTCAAGGACTACGGCAGCGTCAAGAGCATCCGTGACGCCGGACCCTGGACCGGGTGAACCGGCGGTCGATGGGCACGGGGGCCTCGGTGATGGGCGAATTCCCATCACCGAGGTCCCTCGGCTCTACGGCGCCGACAGGGCGGCGGCGCCGTGGGAACTCGCTCGGACGCCGATCACCGCATCACCACAACCCGTCCTGAAGATCGACCACCGACTTCTTGAACTCCCTTACCGGCACGGTGAATTCATCCGTGTCGCCCCCGGCCGGGATCAGCTCCCACCCCGTCATCAGCCGGGTGTCGAGCACCACCACACCCTGCCCGGTCGCGAGGTGGAGATCCGGTCCCGCGGCGGCGATCACCTCCCCGCTCACCACCCCGCCCGCGATCAGCCCGCTCACCTCGCCGACGGCGGCCGGCAGGTCCCTGAGGCCGAACGCGTCGACGTGGTCCACGGGTTGGTACGGCTCGCGGCGGAGCGACTCCGGCCATTCGCGCAGCGCGAGAGCCCGTGTGTGCAGGTCGGCGATCTCGGCCGCGCGCTCCGCCGCCGAGCCCGGCAACGCGGAGCGGACGGCGCGCTTCTCGCCGTAGGGAATCCGGTCCGGTACCCGCAGTGCGGCGCGCAGGAGTTCTTCCGAGCGGCGGGCTGCCATCAGTGGGCCGAGGCCCAGCCAGCTGAAGCAGACGGCGCCCTGCTCAAGCAGTCGCGCGGAGCCGCGCTCTTCGGCGGTGATGCCGACCTTGAGCAGGCCGGGGCCGAACCAGGCCAGATATACGTGGTACGGCCGCGGGTCGTCCGCGATCGTGTCGGCGGCCACCGAGTGCGCCCGGTCCAGCCGCGCGCACTCCTCGCACCGCGCTCCCGTGCCGCGCTCCGGCACGGCCGCCCGCACCGGACAGGGATTCCCCCGCGCTCCCACGCATGTCCGCCCGCCCCCTTCCGCGACCTCGAAGGCCACCCGCTTCCCCCGGGGCAGCGGGCTTCCGCGCCCGCCGTCCCACTTCAGCTCGGGACCGCCCACCGCCCATCGGAGTCCCGAGCACTTCCACATCCGTGCTGCCCGTGATGTCTGTGCCATCCCTCACGAGATTAGAGGGCGCCACTGACAACCGCCTCAGCCTGCGGTTTCACCGACCGGGGCGGTCTCGCGAGGCACGACCGCGTACTCCTCGACCGCCCGCCCCCGCGACAACTGGCCGACTGGTTCGCGCGGACGTCGACGCCGGGGGGGGTAAACCCGACCCCGTTGGTGGAGCCCGCTACACCAACGGTTCGGGAGACGGCGTCATCGTGCCCGCAGCCGTACGACGGCATCGTTGATCTCAGCCGGTCAGGAGGACCGGCGCAGGTCGAACGGCCGCCGTACGGAGGGAAATCCCATGAAGTCGCCGCTCTCGCAGAAGCAGGGAAACGCGACCGACGGGAACGCGAGGACCGAAGGGAACACTGGGACCGCCGTGGCCACGAAGAACACTCCCGGTCCGTTCGCGTCCTTCGTCAGGTTCGTGGTGTGCGGGGGCGGGGTCGGGGTGCTGTCCAGCGCCGCGGTGCCGCTGCTCGCCGCGCTGATGCCCTGGGCGGCGGCGAACGCGCTGATCACGGTCGCCTCGACCATCCTCTGCACCGAGCTGCACGCCCTGTTCACCTTCGGTACCGGACGCCGTCCCGGTCTGCGTGAGCACTGGCAGTCGGCGGGTTCGGCCACGGCGGCCTACGCGGCGACGTCCGTCGCGATCCTCGTCCTCCACACGGTCCAGGCCTCCCCCGGCATGCTCACCGAACAGATCGTCTACCTCACCGCCTCGGGCCTCGCCGGCATCGGCCGCTTCCTGGTCCTGCGCCTGTTCGTCTTCGCCGACCGCGGCACACCGGCCACCGTCGCGATCCCGGTACGACCGGTGCCGGCGACGCCCGTGTTCAGCGCGGCGGCGTAGCGGCGTAAGGGGCCGAAACCTCCACGGCCTATGCCGGTGCGTCAGATTCTGGGAGCATTCAGACAGATTCGGATCCAGGTGCCAGATCCAGGTGCCGGACCCAGGTGCCAGATCCAGGTGCCGGATCCAGGTGCCAGATCCAGGTGCCGGATCAAAACGGGGGTCTGCCGTGAAATCCGCTCTCAAGCTCCCTCTCGTCGTCCCGCTCTCCGCGGTCCTCGTCGCCGGATGCGGCGGCTCCGGAGGCTCCGGCGACTCGGGTGCCGCGTCCAGAACTCCGACGACCACCGCATCGGCGGGAATCCCGGGCTGTGCCCCGGAGTGCCTCTCGGGGCTTTCGGACCCCGGAAGCCTGCCTGCGGGCCCGCACCGGACGTCACACTTCTTCAACGGGCAACTGACGGTGACCTTCGCGGGACGGTGGGAGAGTCACGAGGACCAGCCCGTCGAGTTCTCCGTTGCGCCGGAAGGCAGTTGGGATCTGCACCGGGTCCTGTTCTGGTCCGATCTCATCCCCGTGGGCAAGGACCAGAAGCGTGCCGCCGGAGTGCCCAGCACCGCACCGAAACTGGTGGCATGGCTCAGCAGCCGCCCGAACCTGACGGTCTCCAAGCCCCGGAGCGGCACGATCGGCACCGACGCTCTCCCCGCGCAGGTAGTCGACATCGCGATCTCCGGCAAGGCGGTGAACGAGGCCTCCGACTGCCCGGCGCGGGCCTGCGCTGACTTCCTGACCTGGCCGAACGCCGGAGACAACATCTACGGCATCGCCGAGCCCGCGGTGCTACGGCTCTATCTGTCCGACGTCGAATACGGAGGCAAGAGCCACCTGTTCGCCATCGGGATCGAGGGGCGGGACCAGGCCGACCTCAAGGTCTTCCTCCCCGACGCGGAAAAGTTGATCGCCGGCGCCGACGCCCCGGTCGGCCCGGCACCCTCATGACTCGCTGTCACTGCCACCGCGGCCCGCGCCCCAACAGCGCGGCGCACCAACGGAAGTGGCCGTCGGTCCCGTCCGAGGAGAACAGGTCGTAGGTCGTCAGGGCGTAGGCGCGCTGGTAGAGGGCGAGCGTGTCCGGGGCGTGGTGGAGTTCCGCGGCGAACAGGCGGGTGAGCGTGGTGGTGTGCGGCTCCGCGTACGGCCCGTACATGTCCCACACGGCGGCGGTCACGGCGGCCTCGAAGGCCGGGTCGCCGGCGGTGGTGAAGAACCCGAAGTCGAGTACGGCCGTGGGGGCGCCGGTGTCGTCGACGTGGATGTTGGGCGGTACGAGGTCGCCGTGCACGACGGAGACGAAGGGGCTGTCCGGCAGCGCCACCAGGGACTCCGTGGTCGCTCGCACGATGGCCGCGAGGTCAGGGACCCTGGCGGCGAGCAGGTCGCCGTGACGGCGGACGGCACGCCGGACGAGGGCGGCGAGTGCGTCGGGGAAGCGGGCGTGGCCCTCCCAGAGGGGACGGTCGTCGCCCTGGACGGTGAGGCGGTGCATGGCCTCGGTGCCGGGTACGGCGGACAACGCGCGCAGGACGGTCAACAGGGCGTCGGTCTCCCTCGCGGGCAGTTCACGGGGCGGCGCCACGAACGCCGAGTCGGCCCGGAGTGGGGTCCCTGCCAACTCACGTTCATAGGTGACGAGGACGCCCTCGTGCTCCTCGACCGCTTGGATCTCCGGCGTGGCGAAGGGCAACGACGCCGCGTGCCGGGCGATGTCGTCGTAGACCCGTCGTACGAGCTCCGGAGCGGCCGGCCGCCGCCCGCTCCACACCTTGGCGACCGTCCCGTCGCCGAGGCGGTAGACGGCGCCTTCGACACCGGCGCCGAGGAGTTGGGCTCCTGGTTGACCGCGGTCGGCGAAGTAGCGGACCCAGGCGGCGGACGGGTGGTCGGGAGGGAGCGGCACCATCAGGTGACGATGTCCCTGAACAGTCCTGCGGCCAGGAAGGCCATGCCGACTCCGGTCAACAGGGCGAAGAACGGACCGGGTTTGCCATAGCTCTCCAGACGGGCTCGGCGCGGCTTGGCCGGGTCGTACCGGACGCGTATCCGCTTCGAGCGGTCGATCGGATAGAGCCGGCCGACCTTGGATTCGACCCTGATCTCGTCGTTGTCCGGAGGGGTAAAGGCGACCTCGGGATAGAAGCGAGGGTCGCCGTCGCCGTCCGCGTCCTCACGGACGGCGACGACCTCCGCCTCGATCCACTGCCCGCGGGTGTGGAGCCGCAAGTCGGTCCACGCCTCCCTGAAGGCCCAGCACGAGAGGCCTGCGGAGATGGGGACGAAGGCCGCTTCGACGATGTGGTCCAAGGTCACGCGCGCACGCTACCGCGCCCTCTGCCCGAGGCTCCCGGGTGCGACTCCCGTTCCCGTTGGCGCCGGGTCCCGGTGGCTCGCCGTGGTGGCGGAAGGCGGTCGCGAACGCGTAGGGGGAGCTGTAGCCGACGGCGCGGGAGACGGCGGTCAGGGGGAGTTCGCCGGTACGCAGATGGTGGCGGACACCCGACGACGACATCGAGAAGGTCACCGGCCGACCGTCGGCCGCCTTCCACGACTTCGCCCGGCGCAACCGCGGCGGTGGCCGACCTGTGCCGCGGCTACGGCGAGGTGATGCGGCTGCACAGCGCGGATTGACCGGCCGTCCACCGGGATCCCGGGACGTCAGTGGTCGTACTCGAATACGCGGTGCACGGACGGGCTGTGCGCACCGGGCGGCCCTACGACAACCACGTCGTCTCCGTGATCACCGTCAAGAACCGCGAGGTGACGTACTGGCGCGACTACATGGACCCGGTCGCCGTCTTCCGTGCCATCGGATGGCCGGCGAGGGATCAGTGAAAGACCGCTACCGCTTACCCCTGAAGAGCTGGCTCGTGGTTGACGGGCTTCACCGGTACCCGGCCCTGGATGCGACTGGCCCGTCGGCCCGTCTTGCCTAGCCCGCCCGGCGGTAAGCCTCGTCCAGCTCCGAGAAGGATGCCGGCCCGTCGTCGAGCGGCAGCGTCTCGTCGTCCCCGAAATCCGGGGCCTGGAAGGGGTTCGTCGCCGGAGGGGGCGATCCCGCGTTGGCATGGCGGGACGCCCCTTCCGGGGCGGAGAACAGCGAGGTGTGTTCGATGAGAGGTCTCCCGTTCGTTACAGGCCGCCAGGACCTGGTGTGCCGTGACCGGGCACTGCGGTCCTACAGCTTGCTCATCTTGGCGTACGGACTCAGGATGCGCTCCTGAACCGAGCCGAAGTCGACGAGCACCGCGATTCCGTCCTCGATGCCGATGACCCGGCCGAGGCCGTACATGTCGTGTGTCACCTGGTCGCCCACGGCGAAATGCTTGGGGGCCGCCGCGGCCGGTGCCTTGAAGGGACTGGTGGGCAGATAGCGCTTCGGTGCAGCTGGCTTTGTCATTGCTTCCAGTATGGGCCTAGACACGCCTCTCGCTGAGGCCGTCCACATCGCTTGTTCATCACAACCTGGTCGACGACCCCGCGGACGACGCCTCGAACCACCCCTTGGACGACCTCGCCGAGGGGCCTGTCCTGCGGAAACGCGAGAAGCCCCGGATCTCTCCGGGGCTTCTCGTCGCTGTGCACTCGGCAGGATTCGAACCTGCAACCTTCTGATCCGTAGTCAGATGCTCTATCCGTTAAGCTACGAGTGCTCGGTTTTTCTCTTGTTTTCCTTCGCCGCTCCCGGCCCTTCCGGCCCGCTCGCGGCGACAGGAAGAACATTACATGACTGCCGCCGCCATGTGAAATCCGTTAGCCATACCCCTTGTGAGCTGCGGAAACGGCCTCAAAACGACCTTGTGAACGACCGAAGCCCCGGTCGCTTCGACCGGGGCTTCGGATGGGGTGCGGAGGCGGAGGGATTTGAACCCTCGATGGGATTTGCGTCCCAAACCGCATTAGCAGTGCGGCGCCATAGACCGGACTAGGCGACGCCTCCAGCAACGACCTCCCGCGCGAGCGCGGGTGGTGCGTGCAGATGATGACACAGACGAGCGGGGTGCCACCAATCGCGCCCTACGGTACTAGGCAGGCGGGCCGCAGGGCAAAGCCGTTGTTGCCGGCCGCCCTGTCCGCAACGTCCGGGGGCGGCGGGCGTTAGTCAGGTCATGTTGCAGGTCAACCGTCTCCTCGTGATCGTCGCCGCGTCCGCCGCCACCGTCGGCGCACTGGCCGCGACGCCCGCCACCGCGTCCCCCACGACCGCCCGCACCCCCGCGCCACCGCCCGTCCGTGACGAGGACTGGTCCGGCGGCGA
Organism: Streptomyces sp. W16; assembly: GCF_033194735.1. Classification (NCBI taxonomy): domain Bacteria; kingdom Bacillati; phylum Actinomycetota; class Actinomycetes; order Kitasatosporales; family Streptomycetaceae; genus Streptomyces; species Streptomyces sp. W16. The sequence continues at coordinate 13 of NZ_JAWOAI010000266.1, read as the reverse complement.
CCATCTCACCGTC
>NZ_JAWOAI010000265.1:0-13704 GCF_033194735.1 Streptomyces sp. W16 | reverse complement strand
GCCGGCGACGCCTGCGCGGGCGGCGGCGTCGGCGGCGTTCTGAGCGAGCTCGACGACGAGCCGGTCCCGGTACCCGCCGAGGACGAGGTCCTCCTCGGCGTTGGCGTCCTCCCGGAACCGGGCCGGGCTGGTCGCCCAGGCGTCGAGCACCCCACGCCGCAGACGGGCGGTCCCGAACGGGTCGGCACCCTCGGCGGCGGGCCGCACGAACTTACTCACGTACGTTCACTCTCCTCATCGACGTCGCGATGAAGGTACCGCGCGCAGGAGGGTGGGGATGCCGGGGCGGTGTCCGGGGCCTACTGGTGGAACCGCCAGCGGCCTTCGGTGACGACGTCCACCTCGCCGTCCCTGACGCGGATGGCCGTGTCGTCGTCGATGAAGTAGATCGGGAAGTCCGCGCGGGCGGTGATGCGGTCGGCCCAGGGGTCGTCGCGTTCGGGGAAGTCCGGTGAGTACAGGTGGGGTTTGAGGTACCAGTCGAAGAGGCCGAACGGCGGCTCTACGGTCGTCGCGCCGAGGAGGTGGAGGTCGGCGGTGTCCCCGATGACGTCGGCGGAGTGCTCGGTGAGGTTGCGGCTGAAGATCATCGATCCGGCGCTCACACCTACATAGACCCGGCTCTCCAGTGCCTTCAGGAAGCCGTCGGCCAGGCCGTTGCCGGTGATGCTGCGCGCGAGGTGGTAGTGGTTGCCGCCCTCGACGTAGATGACGTCGGCGTGGAGCAGCCGGTCGAGCACCAGTTGCCGGGGCAGGCCGTTGAGCTCCAGGACGTCGAACTCCCGCCAGCCGAGGCCGTGCAGCCGGTTCAGGTCCGAGACGAGCCATCCATGGTCCCCGGGCTCGGCGACCGACGCCGTGGGAACGAACACGACGTTCGCCTCGCCGAACGGCTTGCCCAGCATGTCCCGCAGCGCGTCCCGCAACGTCTCGTTGCGCAGACCGCTCGCCGTCAACAGAAGATTCATCGGGCGAGCCAAGCACGGGGGTCGGGCGGGCGCAACGAACCCGCTTTTCGCCGTTCTGCGATCCGGTGCGCGCTGAGGCCGGAGGACCTTGCGACTCCCCCGAGTTTCCTCCGGCCCCGGCGCGCACTCCTATGGTTGGCGCTCCGCCTGCTTTCGCCTACGAGCTTCGACGGTGCTCAAAGACCGCTGGTCGCACGCGGGCGTGCCGTTCAGGAGCCGGCTGCCGAGCGGGGTGGAGAGGTGATGGGCGCTGGTGCCGGTGCGGTGGGTGGTGATGAGTCCGGCGTCACGCAGCACGGTGGTGTGGTGGGAGACGGTGGCCGACGAGATGCCGACGCGGCGGGCGAGGGCACTGGTGGTGATTCCGTGCCCGGCGGTGATGGCCTGCAGGAGTGCGGCGCGGGTTGGCCCCAGGAGCGCGCCCAGAGTGCCGCCTTGAGCCTCCTCCGGCGCAAGGCTCGCTTCAGGGGTCCAGACGGTGTCGTGGGAGACGGGGAACGCCAGGACGGGCAGCTCGGCGTGCAGGGTGATGCCGGGTGCGCGGCAGAACAGGGAGGGGATCAGGTGCAGGCCGCGCCCTTCCAGGTGGAAGTCCTCGTTGAGTTCGGGACGGGCGAGTTCGAGTACGGGGGGTGTCCAGCGGATCGTCGGGTGCAGACGGGAGAGCATCGCGTCCAGCCCTTCGGCCAGCAGCGTGCGCGCCGCGGACGACCGGGCCGCCTCGGCATGGGTGTACATGTGCTGCCGCATGGGCGCGATCGCCGCCCGGTGCCAGTCACGCATCGCGCCGCTCACCGTCTCCAAAGCCCGTGGGGAGCCGTCGGCGAGCTCAACTGCCCATCCCGGCACGGGTCTGCCGGTGAAGCGGGTGAACGCTTCCAGGTCGGCACGCAGGGAGGATTTCGGCGTATGGAGAAGCGCGTCCAGGCCGGCGTCGAGATCGGCGGTGTTCAGGGGCGTCAGGAAGTCCGGGCAGTACATGCCCGGCTGCACCAGCGGGCGCAGGAGGTGGACGGAGCGGGGGACTCGTTGACGCGCCCAGCGCTGCCACGGCCCGAACACGGCGCCGGGCCGGGGCTGTTGCAGAAGCTGCAGACTGACCAGCGTCTCGGTTAAGGGATCGATGCCCTCTGCGAGAGACACGCGAAGAAGATCGTCGCGCGTGAAATGGACCCGGAACGCCACCGTTCCCCCTCCGAAGCGCCGTGGCAGGCAACGACCAGGTGACCAGAGGAGGCCGTACGGCCACAAGCAGCTCGCAAGCCACGTGCCGAGGGGGGTGGTGGTGTGCGAAAAGTGTGTCAGTTCGGCGGGGAGTGTCACACTTTTTCGGGGGGGGTGGGTCAGGGGGTGGGCGTGTGCGTCACGAAGTTCGTCCAGGCGACCGGGGCGACGGTGAAGCGGGGGCCCTCGGTGTGCTTGGAGTCACGGATGTGGACCGCGCCGGGGGCCGTAGCAATTTCCACGCACGAGTCGCCATCGGGGCCGCTGCTGTAGCTGCTCTTGAACCAGGCCAGTTCGGGCGGGGTCACGCTTCTCCCAGCTGGTGCACGAAACCCGTCCATGCGGCCGGGGTGACGGTGAACCGAGGGCCCTCGGTGTTCTTGGAGTCACGGATGTGCACCGCGCCGGGAACAGTGGCGATCTCAACGCAGGAGTCGCCGTCAGGGCCGTCGCTGTAGCTGCTCTTGAACCAGGCCAGTTCGGGCTCGCGGATCATGTCTCTCCCAGCAGTTGCTCGATGAACGCCAGCGACTCCCCCGGCGGGAAAGCCAGCGCCCGGATGGTGCCATACCGCAGCTCAAGAATGCGAAGCTGCCTCGGATCCGAGGTCGGACGACCGCTGAACGCGCCATCGGAACGCCCCACCGCCGTACCGTCCTCGAACTTCAGGACTTCGATCCTGCCACTCATGCCGGGATGGGCCACGCTGTCCGTCGGCATCACCTGAAGCGTGACGTTGTTCAACCGCCCCACCTCCAGCAGACGTTCAAACTGCTGTCGCCGCACCATTGTGCCTCCAACCTTGCGGCGCAGAGTCGCCTCTTCCAGGACGAAGCTGAGTGCGGGGGCAGGCGACCGATCGAACACGCTCCGCCGGGCCATCCGGGCAGCCACCCGCCGTTCCAGGTCCTCCGGCGAATAGGCAGGCTGCCACGATTCCAGCAAGGCTCGCGCATGCTCGGGCGTCTGCAACAAACCGGGGATACTGCTGCACACATACACCCCGATCTCCACCGCACGCCCTTCGTTCTCCGCCAGGTCCCGCACCTTCTTCGGGTACCGGACTTTTTCCACGTCCTCCTTCATCGCCGAGATCAGCCCGCGCGCTTCCAACTTCTCCTCGGACTTGTCCAGATACTCGGGCCTCGGAATCCGTTTCCCGGCCTCGATCTTGTAGACCAGATCCTCGCTGTACCCGATCGCCACCGCGAAGTCGGCGACCCGCATCCCCACCGCCTCGCGCCGCAGTTTCAACTGCCGCCCGACCGTGGCGAGGACCGCCAGCCCCCACTCGTCGTCCGGATCCACCTCCCAACCCGGCTCGTCCACCTCGCTGTTGAGCTGCTCCTCGCCCGCGTCCAACGACATCTCGCGCCCCTCCTGATCCGTACGACCTGCCGGGACGCCCCTACCCGTACGGCCGGCCTCGACAGCTTGGACACGACCGGACAACGCCTGGACAGTCACCGTACGCAACGGCCATGTCACTGTTCACGTTAAGCACGCACGGCCACGCTGAGTGACGTGATTCAGAAAACCCCCGCCCCCGAAGCCCAACCCGACTACTCCACGCGCAACTTCAGCGTGCAGCTGTCCTCCACCCCACGCGGCGCCCGCCTGGCCCGCCTCCTCGCGACGGAACAACTCCGCACCTGGGGCCTCCCGTTGGACCCGGCCCGCCAACTCGTCGCCGAACTCGCCACCAACGCGAGCACCCACGGCCGCGTCCCCGGCCGGGACTTCAGACTCACGCTCTACGTCATCGCCAACACCCTGCGCATCGAGGTCACCGACACTCGCGGTGACCGCCCGCCCCGCCCCCAAGACGCCACGACGGACGGGGAGTCGGGCCGCGGCCTGCTGCTGGTCGACGCGCTCGCCGACCGCTGGGGCTGGTCCCCGAGCCGGCGCCCCCGCAAGACGGTCTGGGCAGAACTGAACGTCGCACCGGAATCACTGGAATCACCGGAGCCACCGATCTCCGGAAACCCGAACTCCGGTGCAAGTGACGCCTTTCCCCAAGAACCACGACGGTGAAAGAACCCCCACCAAGCCCCACCCCACCCTCCCGGCAGCCGGGCCCGCCGATCGTCCATCCGGGTGAACATCGCCAACTGGGCTGGATTCCGAGCGGGTTGCGTGATCTACGCTCAGGCCAACACAACCGCAGACATACGACGGCCCTCGCCGGGACTGGCATCCCAAGGCGAGGGCCTGACCACCTAGGAAGTCGAACCCTTCCCGATGGATACGCACGACATTAGCGCGCCCCCGCGCGCCCAGTCCCGGCACACCGCCGACAAACACCCGAACCAGCGGCCCGGTGGACTGACTCACGACAACACCCGCCACACCACCCGCTTCACGGTGATCGGCAACCACCTCGCCCAGCACCCGGAGCTCTCGGCCCTGGCAATCGGACTCGGCGTCCACATCCAGTCCCTCCCCAAAGGCGCCCGCGCCGACATCAAGACCCTCGCCGCCCGCTTCCCCGAAGGCACCACCCGAATCGCCGCCGCGCTACGGGAGTTGGAAACCCACGGCTACCTCCGCCGCGAACGCCACCGCATCCCCGACGGCCGCATCATCACCCGCACCATCTCCTGCAACCAGCCCGGCAACGCCCGTAGAGACCACAAAGGACCCCACGCACCGCCGCCCACCAAAGCAGCCAAAACAGCCAAGGCCGCCGCACCCCGCAAGGCGCTCCCACCCGTACCGCGCCCGGCCTACCCCTCCCCCACCCTCATCCAGCAGGCCACGGACCTCCTCACGGACCTCCGCCGCCACGACCCCCGCCTGCTGCTGTCGACCTGCGACACGGCCCACCTGGCCCCGGGAGTCGCCGCCTGGCTGGAGCGAGACGTCACCCCCACCGCCGTACGCCACACCCTCACCACGGACCTGCCACCCGACCCCCTACGCCGCCCCGCAGCCCTCCTGGCCCACCGCCTGACGGCCCAACTCCCGCCCCCACCACCGTTCCACGCCCCGGCCCCACGACCACCGGTCCGGCACCCGCTCCAGAACTGCGACGCCTGCGACCACGCCTTCCGCTCACCGACCCCAGGACGCTGCCATGCCTGCCGCACCGCCGTTGCCGCCGCCTGAGACCGTTCTGTCCTGTTCTCCGGCCTCGGGCTCGTTACGCTGGCCGGGGCACCCACTGGAGGACACCATGAGCACTCAGGCCGACCGCGGGCACGACTTGATCCCCCGTCCCGAGCCGACTCCCGATGCCCTGCGTGCTGCCCTTGCCGTCGTCGCTCCAGGCCGGCTGGACGAGATGCAGGCCATGAAGGACGACGCCTTCGCCAAAGCGGTCGAGTGGCAGTCCCTCAGCCCTGTGCAGAGCTGGGTCCTGACCTGGGCCAGGAACATCGAGATCGCCCGCCGCCCGGAGCTGTCCAGCCGCCACGCCCGGGCGAAGAACAACCTGGAACACGAAGATCCGGTCGCGGCGAGGGAAGCCCTGGAGGAACTGAACGCGGTCCTCGACGAGGCGATGAAGGCTGTTCGCGGGTGAGCTGGAAATGGGAGTACGCCTTCGGCGCCGAAGAAGCCGCCCGAACGGCTCCCGCAGACTTCCTCGCCGCCGTGGAACGCAAAGCCGCTGAACTGGTCAGGGCCGCCGAGGCACTCCACATCCACGGGCGCGCCCACGAGGGGATCGATCCGAAGGGGAGCGACGTCATCGTCCCCGGTGGGATGTTCACGTACCAGGTCGTGGTACGCAGCGAACGCGTCTACGTCGTCCAGATCACGTATCTGGGCTTCTGAGCCGTCTCCCGGCCCGCCCTCCCAGCCCTCCCAGCCCTATGAGTGCCCCAACTCCGCAGAATCTTCGTCCACGCCCACCGAAACCGACCCCGAATCCGCCGAAGGCCGCAGCGGGAACGGGTCCACCATCGTCTCGTCGATCACCGGGGCCGGAGGCTGGGGCGGTTTGGGCATGACCGCTGCTTCCGAGTGGCCGCCGCAGCCGTAGGACAAAGACACCACGTGGCCGTCGGCCGGGGAGAACTCGTTGGCGCAGACGCCGAAGGCCTGGCCGAGGGAGCCGCCGATGGCGACCAGGAAGCCGCAGCTGACGCAGGCCGCCGGGGCCGCCTGGGCCATGGGGGTCTGGGGGCCGTAGCCGTCCTCCCAGCGGTCGGCGGCGACGTGCAGGCCGTAGCGGGAGAGGACTCGGGCGCGGCGGATGCCCAGTTCCTCCGCCACCGAGGCGATCGAGCCGCGCGTCGGCGCGAACGGGAGAGCCGCGGGCACCCCCGCCGTCACCTCCGCGTCCTCCGCCTCGACCAGCTCCGCCATCTCCTCGGAGACCGCGGAGTTCGGCGGGGGCTCGTCCTCGCCGGTGTAGCCGGGCTCCAGGCGCAGGTCCTCGGCGTCCGTGGGGAGCAGGTCGCCGGGGCCCATGTCGCCGGGGCGCAGGCGCTCGCTCCACGGGACCCACTCGGGGGCCAGGAGCGAGTCGGGGCCGGGGAGCAGGACGACCTCGTCCAGGGTGACCAGCTTCGCGCGGGACGCCCTCGCGACCGTCACCGCCCAGCGCCAGCCCCGGTAGCCGAACTCCTTGCACTCGAAGAAGTGCGTGACCACACGGTCGCCCTCGGATTCGAAGCCCGCGTGCTCGCCGACCACGCCGGGCGCGGCGGCCTCCTCGGCTGCGGCACGGGCGAGGTCGACTGCCTCGGCGCACAGGCGGTCGGGGGTGCGGCTTCGCGTGGTCGCTGCGCTCACAGGTATCGCTTCTCTCCTACGCCGTCTCACGGGTGCGCCTGTTGCGGCGAAGGGAGCGGACGGAGCGGCTGAAAGACATGTACCAGGCCCTTGGGGGCACTGGTGGAGGGCCGCGTCGACGTCCGCGCCCGATCGCGCTCGGGCGCGCCTACGCCATCCATTCTGCGGGATGGCCGAGAGGCGCGCGGCCGAGAACAATCGCCACGGCGCGCTACGCACGCTACCTTCTCCCGGCCCATGCGCCCACACCGACAGCCCCTTGGGCGGTGCGCGGCGGCCGAACAGAGACCGGACAGTGACCTGTGCGACCGTCAGCAGGAGACCTGTGCAACGGCCCAGAATCCATTCCCGCAGACCGCCATACGTGCGGTAACGGCACTACTCGCGCCGTTCTCGGGGCACTATGACGGGGTGGCAGCCGCGAGGTCGCCCCAAGGTGCCACCGGTGTCGGTGGAGCCAAGGGGAACATCCGAGGTGGCGGTTCGGGCCGGGTCGGCGGTTCCGTCCGCGCGATGGGTCGTGCCCTGCACTTCCCCGTCACCGGTACCGCCCGGGGTATCCGCAAGGCGACCCACGCGCACGGCGCGGGCGAGTCGGGCCTCGGCCGGCTGATCGAGCTGCACGCGGTGAACGGCGCCGGCGATGTCATGATCACCGTCGCCCTCGCGTCGACCGTCTTCTTCTCCGTACCGACCGATGAGGCTCGGGGGCGGGTCGCTCTCTATCTCGCGATCACCATGGCTCCGTTCACCGTCCTCGCGCCGGTGATCGGGCCCCTTCTCGACAAGCTTCCGCACGGGCGCCGCGCCGCGATGGCCGCCGCGATGCTGGCCCGGGCCCTCCTCGCGCTGATCATCTCCGGCGCGGTCGCCAGCGGCAGCCTGGAGCTGTATCCGGCCGCCCTGGGTGCCCTGGTCGCCTCGAAGGCGTACGGCGTCGTCAGAAGCGCCGTGGTGCCCCGGCTGCTGCCACCCCGCATCTCCCTGGTGAAGGCCAACTCCAGAGTCACCCTCGCCGGGCTCCTCGCCACCGGCGTCGCCGCCCCGATCGCGGGCGGCCTGCACACCATCGGCGACCCCTGGCCGCTCTACGGCGCCTTCGTGATCTTCGTCGCGGGTACGGTCCTGTGTTTCTTCCTGGACCCCAAGGTCGACTCGGCCAAGGGCGAGGACACGGCGCTGCTCGCGGCCGACGAGAACCATCTGCACGGCCCGCATCCCAAGGAGGTCAAGCGTCCGGGGCTGCGCACGGTCGGCATCGCCGTCACCCACGCGCTCGGCGCCAACGCGGCCCTGCGCTGGCTGTCCGGCTTCCTGACCTTCTTCCTCGCGTTCCTGCTCCGCGAGCACCCGATGACCGGGCAGAGCGCGGCCGTGTCGCTGGGCATCGTGGCTGTCTCGGCGGGCGTCGGCAACGCGCTGGGTACGGCGGTCGGGTCCTGGCTGCGGCAGCGGGCGCCGGAGATCATCATCGTGACGGTGATGGCGGTCGTGCTGGGCGCGGCGATCACGGCGGCGATCTTCTTCGGCGCGGCCCTGGTGGCGTGCCTCGCAGCCGCCGCCGGGTTCTGCCAGGCGCTGGCCAAGCTGTCCCTGGACGCGCTGATCCAGCGGGACGTGCCCGAGCTGGTGCGTACGTCGGCGTTCGCGCGCTCGGAGACGATGCTCCAGATGGCCTGGGTGCTGGGCGGCGCGATCGGCATTGTCATGCCGCTGAACGGCGCCCTCGGCTTCACCCTCGCGGCCGGAGTCATCGCCCTGGGCTGGCTGACCACCCTGCGCGGCCTGCTCGCCTCGGCACGTCACGGGGGCAGCGGACGCCCGCGAGTGGCCTAACCCTTGGCCCCGGGTCCGGCACGCCGCACCCCACGTGGGGGGAGTACTGGACGGGCCCGATAACCTTCGCCCCATGACCATGCAATCCGCTGTGCGACGCCGCCGCGCCGTCGCCGCCGCCGGCGCCGTTTCCGCCGGACTGCTCGTCCTGTCGGCGTGCGACAAGCCGACGCCGATCTCGACGATCACCGTCGGGAGGAACTCGGTCCACACGGAGGCCACCTGCTACAACGACGGCGACGCGGTGAAGACCGCGGAGCTGACGAAGTGCCTGAAGGCCTCCACGTCGATCTCGGTCGACCCGGACGAGACCGTGCGCTTCGGTGTCGACCCGAAGATCGCCGACAACGGCTGGACGATCCTGATGAACGGTCAGCCGCTGACCGACTCCAGCAAGAAGACCTACCGGACGATCCCGGGCAGCGTGTTCTTCAACACCCAGTACGGCGCGACCGGCAACTCCACCGTCGTCTCCATCAAGGAGGGCGACAAGACGGTCAAGGGCATCTGGTCCTTCAAGTTCAAGAAGGACTCCTGACCACGTCGTCCCCACGCGTCCTCGTCGCCACCGCCGTCCCGGCCGAACGGGACGCGGTGGCACGGGCGTTGACCGGTGACCGGATCAGTGTCATCGCCGTCGGGGTGGGTCCGGCCGCCGCTGCCGCCGGCACCGCCACGGCCCTCGCCCGCGCCCCGTACGACCTCGTCGTCTCGGCCGGGATCGGCGGCGGTTTCCAGCCCGAGGCGCCCGTCGGCTCCTTGGTGGTCGCCGACGAGATCACCGTCGCCGACCTGGGCGCGGAGACCCCCGACGGGTTCCTCCCAGTCACCGAACTCGGCTTCGGCACCGTCACCCACCGTCCGCCGGCCGCACTCGTACGAGCGCTGGCGACCGCGACCGGCGCCCGCCCCGGAACCGTACTGACCGTGTCCACGGTGACCGGTACGGCCGCCCGCGCCGCGGAACTCCGCGCCCGCCACCCCCGGGCCCTCGCGGAGGCGATGGAGGGCTTCGGGGTGGCCGAGGCGGCCGTCGTACACGGCGTCCCCGTCCTGGAACTGCGCGCGGTCTCCAACCCCGTCGGCCCGCGCGACCGCGCCGCCTGGCGCATCGGCGACGCGCTCGCGGCCCTGACCGAGGGATTCGGGAAGTGCGCGCCCGTACTGGAGAGTTGGAACCCGTATGACCAGTGAGCAGCCTCTGCAGATCGCCTACTCCCCCTGCCCGAACGACACCTTCGTCTTCGACGCGTGGGCGCACGGCCGGGTGCCGGGCGCGCCCACGCTGGACGTGACCTTCGCGGACATCGACATCACCAACGGCATGGCCGAGCGCGGTGAGTTGGACGTGCTGAAGGTGTCGTACGCCGTGCTGCCGTACGTTCTCGACGAGTACGCGCTGCTGCCCTGCGGGGGCGCGCTGGGGCGGGGCTGCGGGCCGCTGGTCCTCACCCGGGGGCCGGGAGACTTGACGGGTCGTACGGTCGCCGTGCCGAGCGAGCGGTCTACGGCGTATCTGCTGTTCCGGCTCTGGGCGGCGGACACGATTCCGGGTGGCGTCGGCGAGATCGTCGTCATGCCGTTCCACGAGATCATGCCGGCCGTGCGGGACGGGAAGGTCGACGCGGGGCTCGTGATCCACGAGGCGCGCTTCACGTACCAGAACTACGGTCTGCACAAGCTCGCGGACATGGGCGAGCACTGGGAGGCGACCACCGGCCTGCCGATCCCGCTGGGCGCGATCATCGCCAAACGGTCGCTGGGGGCCGAGCGGTTGAACCTGCTCGCCGACTCGGTCCGGTCGTCCGTCCGCGCGGCCTGGGACGACCCCGAGGCCTCCCGTCCGTACGTCATGGAACACGCCCAGGAGATGGACCCGTCCGTCGCCGACCAGCACATCGGTCTGTACGTCAACGAGTTCACCGCCGATCTCGGCGAGGACGGATATGCCGCGATCCGGGGGCTGTTGACGCGTGCGGCGGCCGAGGGGCTGGTGCCGCCCCTCGGACCGGACGCGCTCGAATTCCCGTAGAACGGACTGTGTCGCGGCTAGGGCCTCATCCAGACGACAGGCCCTAGACGTCCAACTGGTCGGCGACCGCGCGCAGCAGGCCCGCGATCTTCGCGCCCGCGGGCTTGTCGGGATAGCGGCCGCGTTCCAGCATTGGCGTGATGTTTTCGAGGAGGGTCGTCAAGTCCTGGACGATGGAGGCCAGTTCGTCCGGCTTCTTGCGCTGGGCCGCCGCGACCGAAGGTGTCGGGTCGAGCAGCGTGACCGAGAGTGCCTGGTCGCCGCGCTGACCGGCGACCACCCCGAACTCCACGCGCTGTCCGGGCTTCAGGGCGTCAACTCCGGCGGGCAGTACCGAGGAATGGACGAAGACGTCGCCGCCGTCGTCGCGGGAGAGAAAGCCGAAGCCCTTCTCACTGTTGAACCACTTGACCTTGCCGGTGGGCACGTCTGTCCTCGTCCTCGTACTCGTCGGAAAACTGCTCGGAAAACGCTGGGGAACTGCCGGTACCAAGGCTAATGGTCTTCAGGCCGGTGACAAGACGTCGCCGGACTGTTCCTGTGCGCAGGGAACTACCCTGGTCCAGTGCGTGACAAAACCCAAACGAATTCCGCAATGGCCGGTGACCGACTGATCCGTGCCGGTGCCATCGTCTTCTTCGTCGGTGCGGTGGCCACTCTCGTCACCGTGGTACCTCTGCTGCTACACACGACGCCTTTTCCGACGTACATGTACCTCTTGAGCATGCTCATGGGCGTCGGATTCCTGCTCGCTGCCGCGGGCGTACTCCAATCCGTCGCCGCCGGACGGCGTCAGGCGCGCGTCACGAGGTAGTCCGAAAGCCATCGCGGGAACTCGGTGAGATCGCCGAGCACCACATCCGCACCGGCCGTCCGCAACTCCTCCGCATCGCACGGCCCGGTCGCCACCGCGACCGACAGGGCCTCGGCGCCGCGGGCACCGCGGACGTCCCCGACGTGGTCGCCGACGTAGACGCTCGCGCCCTCCTCGCGCAGCGCCTGGGCCTTCTGCTCGGCCCACAGATCGCCGATCACGGCGTCGGCGTCGATGCCGAGATGCGCGAGGTGCAGCTTCGCGTTGGGCTCGTACTTCGCGGTGACGACGACCGCCCGCCCACCGGCCCCGCGCACGGCCGCCATCGCCTCGCGGGCGCCGGGCATCGCGGGGGTCGCGGCGATGGCGATCGACGGGTACATCTCGCGGTACAGGTCGGACATGGCGGGCACCTGGTCCGCCGGGAACCAGTTGACCAGCTCGTCGGCGAGCGGCGGTCCGAGGCGGGTGATCGCCAGGTCGGCGTCGATGTACGTCCCCGTCCGCTCCGCCAGCGCCAGGTAGCAGGCGTGGATACCGGGCCGGGAGTCGATGAGGGTCATGTCGAGGTCGAAGCCGACGGTCGGGGCGGGCGGAGCGGGCGGGGCGGGCGGGGCGGAGTGCTGAGCGCGCGAGGTCATATGGGCCATTGTGCCCAGTGCCGGTGAACGCCTTTCAGTCGTGCCTCGTCCTACCTCTGCCGCTGCGAGCGCCACACCAGGAACAGCGCCGACGCTACGGCCGCGCCCCGCACCACCCACGGCCAGGTCTGGGAGATGGCGTCGTTCATGTGGCCCTGGGCGACGGGGGTGCCCCAGCGGCCGTCGTTGCGGCCCCACAGCCAGACGATGCCGGCCACGACGGCCGCCGTCGGCATACCGATCACCGCCCACTTCGTCTCCGCGTCGGACAGCCGCCGGGAGGCGTACGCGATCAGCCAACCCAGCAGCAGCGCGAACCAGTTGCCGAGCACGGCGCCCACGACGAGCAGCGCGGCGGCGATCAGGAGGAGGGGGTTGGACCAGCCCCCGGTGGGCAGGCGGGGGACCACTCGGCGCCGGCGGGCGGGGGCTTCCGGTGCCTGCTCGACGACCGGTGCGGCCACCGGCTCCGGTTCCTTCTGGAGCGCCTTCGGGAGCTCTTTCGGCGGCGGAGGCTTGAGCAGTTCCGGGATCTCCACCCCGCCGGTGAACCCGGGCACGCTGTCGCCGAGCGCGAACCCGTTGCCCTCCACCCGCCACCAGTCGGGCTGAAGCACGCTGTCGCCGAGCTCGGCCGCGCTCGCGAGATGCGGCGGAGAGGCGGAGTTGTCGGGTTCCGGTGCGGGGGCGGCCTTGGTGGGGCGCGGACGCGGTACGACCCGGCGCAGGCCCTTGGGCCGTAGATCGTCCTCGTGGTCGCGCTGTACGGGTACGGATGTGGACGGTGCCCGGGGGACACCGGCGCCGGTGCCGGCCGCGGCGACGACCTCGTCCGGGCTGCCGAGGCCCTTGAGGATGCGCTGGACGGCGGCGGGAGTGTCGGCGGTGGCTCCGGCGCGGCGTCGGTCGATCTCGTTGCGCAGCTCCGACACCAGCCGCATCCGGGTGACCGAGGGCAGCTGGCGTTGCTGCGCGACGTCACCGACGCGGCTCAGATACTCGTAGACGACCTGGTCGCTCTCGATACCCACGAAGTCCCCTCCGGGGCGGGTGCGTTGGATACCCCGTGGTGACAGACGTTACCGCCAGCGGGCCCGGTGCCGGGAACCTCACGTCGTGCGCGCTCCCCCACGGTCACACCCACCCGCTACCGTGGGTCGGATGAGCACTCCGGCCACGCCGCCCCGTTCGCTCGCGGAGGCACTCCGAACCAGGGACGACGCCTCCCTGGCCGCGCTGCTGCGCAGCCGCCCCGACCTCATCACGCCCGTGCCCACCGATCTCACCCAGCTCGCGACCAGGGCCGGAACGCGCGCTTCGGTGGTCCGGGCGCTGGAGCGGCTGGACCGTTTCACGCTGCGGACGGCCCAGGCGCTGGCCGTGGCGGCGGACCCGGCGCCGTACGACGAGCTGCTCGGGCTGATGGCGGGCGACGCGCGCGATCCG
>NZ_JAWOAI010000264.1:0-13712 GCF_033194735.1 Streptomyces sp. W16 | reverse complement strand
GCGGCCGTCGAGGCGGGAGCGACCTGGCTCGGTACGGCCACCCCTCAGGAGGCCCTCGAACTGCGGGCCCGCGCCGGACTGCCGGACGGGGTGCGGGTGATGTGCTGGCTCTGGACGCCCGGCGGGCCGTGGCGCGAGGCCATCGAGGCCGACCTCGACATGTCGCTCAGCGACATGTGGGCGCTGCGCGAGGTCGTGGCAGCCGCCCGCGTGGCCGGTCTGCCCGCGCGCGTGCAGCTCAAGGCCGACACCGGACTCGGGCGCAACGGCTGCCAGCCCGGCGACGACTGGGCCGAGCTCGTCGGCGAGGCCCTGCGCGCCGAGGCCGAAGGGCTGCTCCGGATCACCGGGCTCTGGTCGCACTTCGCCTGCGCCGACGAACCCGGGCATCCCTCCGTCGACGCCCAACTCGCCCTGTTCCGCGAGATGGTCGCGTACGCGGAAGGACGGGGCGTACGGCCCGAGGTCCGCCACATCGCCAACTCACCCGCCACCCTCACCCGCCCCGACTCCCACTTCGACCTCGTCCGCACCGGCATCGCCGTCTACGGCGTCTCGCCCAGCCCCGAGCTGGGCTCCTCCGCCGACTTCGGGCTGCGGCCGGTGATGACCCTGAAGGCGTCCGTCGCCCTGGTGAAGCAGGTACCGGGCGGGCACGGCGTCAGCTACGGCCATCACTACGTCACCCCGGGCACGACGACCCTCGGCCTCATCCCCGTCGGCTACGCGGACGGCATCCCCCGGCACGCCTCCGGCACCGGCCCGGTGCTGGTCGGCGGCAAGTGGCGCACGGTCGCGGGGCGGGTCGCCATGGACCAGTTCGTCGTGGACCTGGGAGGGGACGAGCCGGAGGCCGGGACGGAGGCGATCCTCTTCGGCCCCGGCGACCGCGGCGAGCCCACCGCCGAGGACTGGGCACAGGCCGCGGGCACCATCGCGTACGAAATCGTCACCCGCATCGGAACACGCGTTCCCCGCGTCTACGTCAATGAGGACGTCCTCGTCGACGAGGCCGTCCCCGGGTATGAGGCAGACGACACAGCGCAGGTCCGGGACGGGAAGAGGAGCGGCACGTGAGCGAGAGCAGTGCGGAGGCGGTCGCCGCGGTCGCCTCCGCCGCCACGGGGGCGGCGGGCAACTGGCGCAAGGTGACCGGTATCGCGGGCGCCGCGATAGGTGTGATCGCGGCCGGTGCCGCGGCCGGTGTCGCCATAGAGCGGATGACGGTCGGGCGCGGTATGCGCGAGCGGGCGCGGCTGGCGCTCGACTCCACGGGACCGTACGGCTCGCTGCGCGGCATCCCCGGCACGGCCCGCGCGGACGACGGCACCGAGCTGTACTACGAGGTCGACGACATCGAGCCGGAGGTCGCCGTCACCCCGAAGCGCCGCCGGCTCTTCGGACGCAAGGCTCCGGCCCCGGTCACCGTCGTCTTCAGTCACGGCTACTGCCTCAACCAGGACTCCTGGCACTTCCAGCGGGCGGCCCTGCGCGGGGTCGTGCGGACCGTGCACTGGGACCAGCGCAGCCACGGGCGTTCCGCGCGCGGGGTCGCGCAGCTGGAAGACGACATGCCGCTCACCATCGACCAGTTGGGCCGCGACCTGAAGGCCGTGCTCGACGCGGCCGTGCCCGAGGGGCCGATCGTGCTCGTCGGGCACTCCATGGGCGGCATGACGGTGATGGCACTGGCCGACCAGTACCCCGACCTGATCCGCGACCGGGTCGTCGCCACCGCCTTCGTCGGTACGTCCTCCGGGCGGCTCGGCGAGGTCAACTTCGGGCTGCCCGTCGCCGGGGTCAACGCGGTACGGCGGGTGCTGCCCGGCGTACTGAAGGCGCTCGGGCAGCAGGCCGCGCTGGTGGAGCGGGGGCGGCGGGCCACCGCCGATCTGTTCGCCGGGATCATCAAGCGGTACTCGTTCGCCTCGCGGGACGTCGACCCGGCGGTCGCGCGGTTCGCCGAGCGGATGATCGAGGGCACGCCCATCGATGTCGTCGCCGAGTTCTACCCGGCGTTCACCGACCACGACAAGACCGCCGCCCTCACCCACTTCAAGGACATGCCGGTGCTCGTGCTGGCCGGGATCGGCGATCTCGTCACGCCCAGTGAGCACAGCGAGGCCATCGCCGACCTGCTGCCGGACGCCGAGCTGGTGCTCGTGCCGGACGCCGGGCACCTGGTCATGCTGGAGCACCCGGAAGTGGTCACCGACCGCCTCGCCGACCTGCTCACCCGCGCGGGTGCCGTGCCCGCAGGGGCTACCGTAAGTGGCTATGGAAGCACCAGCAGCACCGCACGCCGCGGCTGAGCCCCTGTCCGTCTCGATCACCGTCAACTCCCCCGAGCAGATGGGGGAGTTGGGGCGCCGCCTGGCCAAGCTGCTGCGCGCGGGCGACCTCGTGATGCTCACCGGGGAGCTCGGCGCCGGCAAGACGACGCTGACCCGGGGACTGGGGGAGGGGCTCGGTGTGCGCGGCGCGGTCACCTCGCCGACGTTCGTCATCGCGCGCGTGCACCCCTCGCTCGGCGACGGGCCGCCACTGGTCCACGTAGACGCGTACCGCCTCGGCGGCGGGCTCGACGACATGGAGGACCTCGACCTGGACGTCTCGCTGCCCGAGTCGGTGATCGTCGTGGAGTGGGGCGAGGGCAAGGTCGAGGAGCTGACGGACGACCGGCTGTCGGTCGTCATCCACCGGGCCGTCGGAGACACCACGGACGAGGTACGGCACGTCACCGTCACCGGGCTCGGCGAGCGCTGGGCCGCGGTTGAACTGAGCGTGCTCGGCGTCTGAACCCCTGGTGCGGGGCGTGCGGGTTCCGACAAGGTGTCGGCAAGATGTTGCGTTCGGGGTCTTGCGCGTGGTCACATGGTATCCAGTACGTAGTTAGGTCTACCTAACTACGTCTGCCCCAGGCCCCAGGAGGCGTCCATGCCGGCTTCAGAGAACCAGGACCGTCCGCAGCCGTACGTGTTCGCCGGGGTGTCGATGCGAGAGTTGTTGGCGGCCGGTGAGGCGGCGAAGGCGATCTCGACGCCGCCGCGTGAGGCTCCGCCGGTTGAGTCGCGTAAAGCCGCCTAGTTTTCGTCTGCGGGTCGGTGGGGGCTGGTCGCGCCCGCGCGGCGGAGCCGCAAATCGATACAGCCCCGCGCCCCTGGGGGTGCGCCCCTGCGGGGCGCGACCCCCATCAGAGGACTGCTGCGACTCCCGTCAGTGGATCACTACCACCGACTGCCCGATCGTCGCGAACTCCCACATCGCCGCGCCGTCCTCGACCGACTCGCGGATGCCGCCGGACTTTACCGTGGGGTCGGGTTCCTGTGTCGCGCCGCTGACCGCCGCGCTGAAGCCGATCGCGAGCCCGCCCGTGCTGGTGAAGCGGACGACGTGCTGGATGGGGGTGCCGTCGGTGCCGGTGACCGCGTTCGAGCGGGACGTGACCCAGTAGGAACCCATGGTCGGATCCACCGTGCCGGGGGTGACCTTGAACGTGCGGTTGACCTTGTTGTTCGTGGCGACCAGCCACACCCGGTCGTCGTCCAGCGAGTACACGACCCGCTCGCCCCGGCCGGAGCCCGCGGGCAGCGCGGCGGGGTTCTTCCTGTCGCGGGGCGCCTTCGAGGTGGCCACCGCCGGCGGGGCGCTCGCACGGGCCGTACTCCCCAGCCCGGCCGGGACGCTCGCCGACGCCTGATAGGCGAGGAAACCGACCGTGGCGACGGCCGCCACGGTGAGCCCGGCCACGATTCCCGAGCTGCTGCCGGCCATCGGCGCCCACCTCCGTGTCTTGTATGTCCAGTAAGTGCGGTGACCCTAGGTGACGGTAGCAGTCGGGCCGGGCCGACCGGGGCGGCCGTGCGCGGGGCGCCGGAGCCGTAGGCTGTTTGCGTGCTCTTGCTCGCTCTGGATACCGCCACCCCCGCCGTCACCGTCGCCCTGCACGACGGCGAGGCCGTCATCGCCTCGTCGAGTCAGGTGGACGCGCGCCGCCACGGTGAGCTGCTGCTCCCGGCCGTCGACCGTGTGCTCGCCGACGCGGGACTCAAACTCGACGCCGTCACGGGAATCGTCGTGGGCATCGGCCCCGGGCCCTACACCGGGCTGCGCGTCGGCCTGATGACCGCCGACACGTTCGGGCTCGCGCTCGGTGTGCCCGTGCACGGTGTGTGCACGCTGGACGGCCTCGCCCACGCCGCCGACCTCGACGGCCCCTTCGTCGTGGCCACCGACGCGCGCCGCAAGGAGGTCTACTGGGCGCGCTACGCCGACTCCCGCACCCGGGTCACCGACCCGGCCGTGGACCGGCCCGCCGAGATCGCCGACGAGGTGGCGGGGCTGCCCGCCGTGGGCGCGGGCGCGCTGCTCTACCCGGACACCTTCCCGTCCGCCCACGAGCCGCAGCACGTGTCCGCCGCCGCGCTCGCCTCCCTGGCCGTCGAGAGACTGGCGGCGGGCGTCGAACTCCCCGAGCCCCGGCCGCTGTACCTGCGCCGCCCCGACGCCCAGGTGCCCAAGAACTACAAGGTGGTCACCCCCAAGTGACCGAATCCCTGAGTCCTCGACTGCGCGAGATGCGCTGGTGGGACATCGATCCCGTGCTGGAACTGGAGAAGGACCTCTTCCCCGAGGACGCCTGGTCCCGGGGCATGTTCTGGTCCGAACTGGCACACGCGCGGGGCGCCGAGGCGACACGCCGGTACCTGGTGGCCGAGGTGACCGGTGCGCAGTACGAGGGCGGTGTCCGAGTCGTCGGCTACGCGGGCCTCGCCACCACCGGCACCGCATCCGGCACCGCGTCCGACAGCGACTCCGCCGCGACGGGCGACATCCAGACCATCGCCGTCGCCCGCGACCACTGGGGCACCGGCCTGGGCGCCACTCTGCTCACCGAACTCCTCAGCGCGGCAAGCGAGTTCGAGTGCGCCGAGGTCATGCTCGAATGCCGCGTCGACAACATCCGCGCGCAGAAACTCTACGAGCGCTTCGGGTTCGCGCCCATCGGCTTCCGGCGCGGCTACTACCAGCCGGGCAACGTCGACGCCCTGGTGATGCGCCTGACCACAGATCCCGACAGCAGCTCCGCCGCGGGGTCGACTTCCGTACAAGGAACCGAGTTCAATGACTGACGAACCTCTCGTCCTCGGCATCGAGACCTCCTGCGACGAGACCGGCGTCGGCATCGTCCGCGGCCACACCCTGCTCGCGGACGCGGTCGCGTCCAGCGTCGACGAACACGCCCGCTTCGGCGGGGTCGTACCGGAGGTGGCGTCCCGCGCCCACCTGGAGGCGATGATCCCGACGATCCGGCGCGCGCTGAAGGACGCGGGCGTGAGCGCGAGCGACCTCGACGGCATCGCGGTCACGGCGGGCCCCGGGCTGGCAGGCGCGCTGCTCGTCGGCGTCTCGGCGGCCAAGGCGTACGCCTACGCGCTGGGCAAGCCGCTCTACGGCGTGAACCACCTCGCCTCCCACATCTGCGTGGACCAGCTGGAGCACGGCGCGCTGCCGGAGCCGACGATGGCGCTGCTGGTGTCCGGCGGCCACTCCTCCCTCCTCCTCTCCTCGGACATCACCTCGGACGTACGACCGCTGGGCGCGACCATCGACGACGCGGCGGGCGAGGCCTTCGACAAGATCGCGCGCGTTCTGAACCTCGGCTTCCCGGGCGGCCCGGTCATCGACCGGTACGCGAAGGAGGGCGATCCGACGGCGATCACGTTCCCGCGCGGACTGACCGGGCCGCGCGACCCGGCGTACGACTTCTCCTTCTCCGGGCTGAAGACGTCCGTGGCCCGCTGGATCGAGGCGAAGCGGGCGGCGGGGGAGGAGGTGCCGGTGCGCGATGTGTCGGCGTCCTTCCAGGAGGCGGTCGTCGACGTGCTCACCCGCAAGGCCGTACGGGCCTGCAAGGACGAGGGCGTCGACCACCTGATGATCGGCGGCGGAGTAGCCGCGAACTCCCGCCTGCGGGCCCTGGCGGCGGAGCGCTGCGAGGCCGCCGGTATCCGGCTGCGCGTACCGCGCCCGAAGCTGTGCACGGACAACGGCGCGATGGTCGCCGCGCTGGGTGCGGAGATGGTGGCGCGCAACCGGGCGCCCTCGGACTGGGACCTGTCGGCGGACTCGTCGCTGCCGGTGACCGATCCGCATGTGCCGGGGCGCGGTCACGATCACGTGCACGAGGTCAGCAAGGAGAACCTGTACTCGTGACGACGGTTGCGTTGATGTGGGAGGCGCGGGCGGTCGAGGGGCGAGGGGACGAACTGCTCGCCTGGGCGCGGGCGCAGAAGCTGTCCGCCGAGCCCCTGCGCCGGGAGTTCCTCAGCGCACCTCAGGACCGCGTCCTCGTCATCACGTGGTGGGACGCGGACTACGACGCTGATCTGCCCGAACTTCCCGAGCCTGAGGGGGAGTTGGTCATGCGGGCGGTGCATCGGTGGCGGTTCGAGTCGGTGGGGGAGGGCTGAGGGGGGAGTACGCCAGCCGCCAGGGCTCGTTGTGGACGTACCCCCGCCATACCAGCCGCCCGTGCCTGTGCTCCCACCAGACGGCCACCGCCGCACTGCCCAGCCACTCCGTGGCCAGCAGCGCCATGAAAAGCGAGTCGTTCCCCAAGAAGAACGCGAACACGCCCGGAGCCAGGAAGAGCAGCGGGTAAGGAAGGCGAAGAAGCAGGTAGAGCGGGCTGTTGCTCGGGAGCCGGACGTCGCTCGGCAGGGCGACCGCGGTCTCGAAGTCCCGCTTGTGGCTGACGTGTTTGAGCCCCGAGGCGTGCACGAGCGTGAAGAGGACGAAGAGCCCGATCACCAAGGCGACCGCTTGCGCCACGGTGTCGCCTCTCACCGGCCCACTCCCCCGCACCACCACTGCGGCCGTTACCCCGACCATGATGCCGGTCAGCCACGCCACAGAGGCCATCAACTCGTGGTGCACGAACCTGACCATCGGACCCCCGTGTCCGCCCCGGCCGGAGGTCACCCCACCCCCGACACCCCCGTCCCGCACAGCAGCCGCCGATCGGTGCCGAGTACCCTCACCGGCCCCGTGAGATGCAGTCGTGCGGTGTGCCGTACGTCCGTGCTCGATGCGGCCAACCGTAGTTCCAGGGCGCCCGGTTCAACCACCCGCGCACCGGAACGGTCGGTGAACGCCGACAGATCGGCATGGAAGTGGAAGGTGACGCGCGTCGCCTCGCCCGGCCCCAGCTCCAGCCGCTGGTAACCGATCAGGCGGACGTCGGGCCGGGTCACCGAGGCCACCGGGTCGTGCAGGTACAGCTGGACGACCTCCGCGCCCGACCGGTCGCCGGTGTTGCGGACGGTGACCGTCAGGTCGTAGGAGCCGTCCGTGCCGATCTCCAACTCCCTTGATTCGGCGGGCTCCCACGCGAACGTCGTGTACGAGCGGCCGTGGCCGAAGGGGTACAGCGGGGTCGGGTCGAGGCTGCTGACCTCGTCGGCGAGGCCCAACGGGGGCTGGAGGTACGTCCACGGCTGGCCGCCGGGCACGTGCGGGACGCTCACCGGGAGGCGGCCCGACGGGTTGACGCGGCCCGACAGCACTCCCGCCACCGCCGGGCCGCCCTCCTCCCCCGGGAAGAACGCCTGGACCACCGCGCCCAGGCGTCCGTGCCAACGGCCCAGCGCGTAGGGGCGGCCGGTGAGCAGCACCAGCACCACCGGGACACCCGTCGACACGAGTGCGTCCAGCAAGTCGGCCTGTACGCCGGGCAGTTGGAGGTCCGCCACATCGCAGCCCTCACCCGACGTGCCCCGCCCGAACAGGCCGGCCCGGTCGCCGAGCACCGCCACGCACACATCCGCCTCGGACGCCCGCGCGACCGCCTCCTCGAAACCGGTCGGGTCCGGCCCGGACACGTCGCACCCCTCCGCGAACGTCACCTTGGCGTCCGGGAGTTCGGCCCGCAGCGACTCCAGCACGGTGGGGATCTCGATGCCCATCGGCACCTCGGGGTGGTGGACGCCCACATGGGACGGGAAGGAGTAGCAGCCCAGCATGGCGAGCGCGTCCGCCGCCCTGGGGCCCACCACCGCGATCCGGGCATCCGGGGCGAGCGGCAGCAGACCGTCCGGGTTGTCCAGCAACACCACTGACTTCTCCGCCAGTTGGCGGGCCAGCGCGCGGTTCGCCGCCGAGTCGAGGTCCATCCGGCCGGTCGGCTCCGGCGCCCAGTCCTCGTCCAGCAGCCCCAACTCGCACTTCTGGAGCAGCACTCGGCGTGCGGCCCGCTCGATCAGCGACTCCGGGACGTCCCCCGCCCGCACCGCCTCCACCAACGGCTTGCCGTAGCACTTCAGCGTCGGCAGCTCCACGTCGATCCCCGCCACCAGCGCCGCTTGTGCCGCCTCCGCCGGGCTGCCCGCCACCCGGTGCAGCGTCTCCAGAAAGCCGATGCCGAAGTAGTCGGCGACCACCGTCCCCGTGAACTGCCAGTCCTCCCGCAGGAGTTGGGTCAGCAGCGCCGGGTCCGCCGACGCCGGTACGCCGTCCGTCTCGTTGTACGCCGCCATCACCGACCGCGCGCCGCCCTCCCGCAGCGCCATCTCGAACGGCGGCAGCACCACGTCCGCGAACTCCCGCACCCCGGCCCGCACCGGCGCCAGATTCCGCGCCCCCACCGAGGACGCGTACCCCGCGAAGTGCTTCAGCGTCGCGACCACCCCGGCCGACTCCAGCCCCCGCACATACGCGGCACCGATGGTCCCCACCAGATACGGATCCTCCCCGATCGTCTCCTCCACCCGCCCCCAGCGCGGATCCCGTACGACGTCCAGGACCGGGGCGAGGCCCTGGTGGACGCCGGCCGCGCGCAGGTCGGCGCCGATGTGCCGGGCCATCTCCTCGACCAGCGCCGGGTCGAAGCTCGCACCCCAGGCCAGTGGCACCGGGTACGCCGTCGCGCCCCAGGCGGTGAACCCGGCGAGGCACTCCTCGTGGGCGACGGCCGGGATGCCGAAGCGGCCCGCCGCCGCGATCCGCCGTTGCGCGCGGGCCAGCGCCTGCGCGCCCAACTCCGGATCCACCGGCGCCGTACCGAAGGAACGGGTGAGCTGCCCCAGGCCCTGGGTGATCAGCTCGTCCCAGTCGTAGTCGGAGGTCATCTCCCTTTGCAGTGGGGCGACTCCGTCGCCGTCCGTGTCGGCGCCCACCCAAACGCCGTACAGCTGGGCGGTCTTCTCCTCCAGGGTCATCCGGGCGAGCAGGTCGTCGACGCGGGCGGCGGCGGGAAGGGCGGGGTCGCGCCAGGGGGCGGTGGTCATGAAACTCCTGTCGGGAAAGGTGAGTTGGGGAGGCTCACTTGCCGCCCACGCCCATCAGGCCGCCGACCAGGGCGCGCCGGGCCACCAGGTAGACGGCGAAGATCGGGATGCCGGAGAGGACGACCGAGGCGAGCAGCGCGGGGATGTTCACGCCGAACTGGCTGACGTAGTTGAAGAGTCCGAGGGTGAGGACCCGGGGGCCGTCGGACTGGGTGAAGATCAGCGGGAAGAGGAAGCCGTTCCAGGCCTGGAGGGCCGCGTAGATGACGACCGTGCTGATTCCGCCCTTGGTCAGCGGGATGACCAGCTGGAACAGCATCCGGGTCGCCGAGGCCCCGTCGAGCGCCATCGCCTCGTACAGGTCCTCCGAGATGTCCCGCAGGGTGCCGGTCAGGACCAGCACGGAGACCGGCATCGCAAAGGCCGCCGTGGGGAGGATGACCGCCAACAGGCTGTCGTAGAGGTCGAGTTTGGCGATCATCAGGTACAGCGGGACCACGACTGCCTGCGCCGGGATCGCGACTCCCAGCAGGAACAGGCGGAAAGCCGCGCTCGACCAGACGGTGCGAGTGCGTACGGCGACGTAGGCGAGCGGCACGCACAGCACGAGCACGATGCCTACGACCGCTGCCGCCACCAGTGCCGTGTTCGCGAGGAAGTGGCCGAAGCCGTTGTGCAGGACGGTGTTGTAGTTGGCGAAGGTCGGATCGGTGGGCGGCTTCAGGGCGTTGTTGCCGAGTGCCTTGTCCTGGCGGGTGAGGGAGGCCGAGATCATCGCGTAGATGGGGACGATGACGACCGCGAGCCAGAGGAGGGAGCCGAGGCCGGCCAGGGGGTTGGGGCGTCGGGTCCAGTGGCGGCGCCGTCGGGTGTGCGGGGGTTCCACGGGCTCCTCCGCCGTCTTCACCGGACGCGGCAACGTGTCGTGTGACACTCCGTCACATCCCTTCGCGGGTACTGCGCATGGCGCCGAAACCGGTGAGCCGGACCAGGACCAGGGAGAGCACGGTGGCGGTCACGACCAGGAAGGTCGCGATCGCGCTCGCGTAGCCGAAGTCGTAGCTCTTGAAGCCGGCCTCGTACATCAGGTACGGCAGGATCGCCGTGTCCGTGCCGGGGCCGCCCTGGGTGAGGATCAGGACGGTCTCGAAGTAGGTGAGCGAGCCGACGATCATCAGCACGCTGGAGGTAGTGGCCGTGTTGCGGAGCTGGGGCAGCGTGATCGAGAAGAACTGGCGGTAGCGGCCCGCGCCGTCAATTGCCGCCGCCTGGTAGAGGACTTCGGGTATCTGACGGGCCCCGCCCTGGTAGATCAGGGTGTGAAAGGGGATGAACTGCCAGCCCCCGACGAACACGATCGCGAGGAACGCGCCGCTGGTCGAGCCGAGCGTGTCCTGGTGGATGACACCGAAGTTCGGGTCGAGCAGGGCGTAGAAGAGCAACGCGATCGCCGTAGAGGACAACAGAAACGGCACGAAGAAGATCGCGGAGAGAACGGCCCGGTTGCGCTGCCGCCCCGCTGCCCAGACCCCGAGAAGCAGGGACACGACGGTCTGGAAAACCCAGCTGGTCACGGTCAACAGGACGGTGACGGTGAGGGATTGGGTGAGTCGATCGTCGTGCAGCAACTTCTGCCAGTTGGCGAGGCCTACTGGTTTCGGATCGCCGAGCCCATTCCACGTGGTGAAGGAGAGGTACACGGCGAGGACCATGGGCGCAACAGCGAAGAACACGAAGAACAAAACCCCGGGCACAGCCAAGAGGGCGTGAGGTGCAGCGCCCCCATAGGGGCGCGGGGCTGTGTCAATTTGCGGCTCCGCCGCGGGGCGCGACCAGCCACGACGAACCGGCACCCGACGAACCACCCCACCCACGGAGCGATTACTCACTTCAACCCCTTGAGCGCCGACACGAACTCCGCCGGCGAACTCTTCGCCACGAACAGCTTGTTGATCTCCGTCAGCATCGGCGTGGACACATCCGGATCCACCGCCTGATCCCAGCTCAACGTGAACGCCGGTGCCTGCTGCACCATTTGGTACTGGAACTTCGCGAACTCCGGATTGGGCGACGAGTCGAGCAGCTTCTCCGCGTTGGACGTAGTCGGAATGTCCCCGTTGGCAACGAGATCCTTCGCATACGCCTCCGACGCACAGTCCCGCAGAAACGCGATCGCCGCGTCCTTGTTGCCCGTACGGGCGTTCACGGACCAGTAGTTGGTGGGGTTGCCGACCACATTGCGGATGTCACCCGCGCCCCCCTCGTACTTCGGAAAGGCGCACCACCCAAGGTTCGTCTTGGCGAAGTCGGGAAACTTTCCGAGCTGCGTCGAGTACTCCCACGAGCCCATCAGATGCATCGCCGCCTTGCCCTTGGCGAAGACCGCGGGCGCGCCACCGTTGACGTACGACACAGAACTGAAGCCCTTGCCGAAGGCCCCGTCGTCGATGAGTTCCTTGACCGTCTCGGCGGCCTTGAGGACAGCAGGGTCGCCCCAACCCGACGCATCGCCATTCTTGATCTTGTCGAAGACCTCGGGCCCGCCGATCCGGTCGACCAGGTACTCCAGCCACATCAGCTCGGGCCAGATGTCGGCGCCGCCGAGCGCGAACGGCGTGATGCCCGCCGCCTTCAGCTTCTTGTTGATGTCGAGCAACTCGGCCCAGGTGGTGGGCGGTTGGAGCTTGTGCGCGGCGAAGACCGACTTGTTGTAGAAGAGGATCACCGGCTGCATGCCGCGCATCGGTATGCCGTAGTTCTTGCCCTTGAGCGCGCCCGCCGCGAGCACCGAGGGCAGGAAGCCGTCCTTGAGGACCGGGTCGGACTTGATGGTGTCGGTGAGGTCGACCAGCTGGTTGGCGTCCTGGTACGCCTTGATCGAGCCGCCGCCCCAGTTGAAGAAGACGTCCGGCGCGTTCGGTGAGCCCATCGCGGTGCGCAGCTTGGCCGGGTAGTCGGTGCCGGGCACCTTCTCCAGCTTGATCTTGCCCTTGGCCTTCTTCGCCGCCGCCGACGCGTTGAACCGGGTGACGGCCTTGACCTGGACCTTCGTCGCGTCGTCGCCGTAGACGAAGGCGGTGACGGTGCCGCTGCTGCCGGTGCTGTCACTGGAGCCGCAGGCCGTGAGTCCGGTGGTGAGCAGGGTGGTGGCACCGGCGCCGAGTACCCAGCGCCTGCTGTAGGACTCCATATGACGGCCTCTTTCGCGAAAGTTTCGGTCAGCGTTACGAATGTTCCGGGAACGTATGGCGGGACAGAGGCTTCGTCAAGAGGTCACGCAGGGATACGATCGCGGGCATGAAACCTTCGAAGGCCGTGGAAACGCAGACTGCGACACTCGCTGAGATTGCCCGCGAGGCCGGAGTCTCGGCTCCGACTGTTTCGAAGGTCCTCAACGGCCGCGCCGACGTCGCCCCCGCCACCCGCACCCGTGTCGAGGACCTGCTGCGCTCCTACGGCTACCGGCGCCGCCGGGCCGAGGCGACCCGCTCCCCGCTGATCGACCTGGTCTTCCACGAGCTGGAGAGCGCCTGGGCGCTGGAGGTCA
Organism: Streptomyces sp. W16; assembly: GCF_033194735.1. Lineage (NCBI taxonomy): Bacteria > Bacillati > Actinomycetota > Actinomycetes > Kitasatosporales > Streptomycetaceae > Streptomyces > Streptomyces sp. W16. Next base: position 878 of record NZ_JAWOAI010000264.1, on the reverse strand, counting down.
TCCGGGGTGTGGAGAACGTGGCGCGGGACGCGGGGTTGAGCGTGGTGCTCAGCGAGAGCGCGGGGCGGCTGACACCCGGCCGGACCTGGGCCGACCAGGTCGCCGCCCGCCGCCCGCACGGCGTGGTCCTCGTCCTCTCCGGGCTCGACGAGTCGCAGCGGGCGCTGCTGACCAGCCGTTCCATCCCGTTCGTGGTGATGGACCCGGCCGGCGACCCGGGCGCCGACGTGCCGTCGATCGGCGCGACGAACTGGCAGGGCGGACTTGCCGCCACCCGGCACCTGGTCGAGCTGGGCCACACCCGGATCGGCGCGATCAGCGGACCCTCCCGGATGATGTGCAGCCGCGCCCGCGTGGACGGATACCGGGCCGCGCTGGAGACGGCCGGGCTGCCGGTCGACGGCTCGCTGATCGTCACCGGCGACTTCCACCACGAGGCCGGCTACCGCCTCGGGCTCGATCTGCTGCGCCGCCCGGACCGGCCCACCGCCGTCTTCGCCGGCAACGACCTCCAGGCCCTCGGCCTGTACGAGGCCGCGCGCGAACTGGGGCTGCGCATCCCGGAGGACCTGAGCGTGGTCGGCTTCGACGACCTCCCGGTCGCCCGCTGGGTCGGCCCGCCGCTGACGACCGTACGACAGCCCCTCACCGAGATGGCCGAGGCGGCGGCGAAGCTGGTGCTCGACCTGGGACGCGAGGAGGAGTCCTCGGCGGCACGGCGGGTGGAGCTGGCGACGAGCCTGGTGGTGCGCAGCAGTACGGCGGTGCCGACTTCGGCGGCGGGTCCCGCGAGGTGACGCGGGGTGGCGGGGCCGGCTCGGGTGGGTCGGTCGGGGTGGTGTGGCTGCGCGGGCTTCTGCGGGTCGGGCCAGGTGCCG
>NZ_JAWOAI010000263.1:0-13729 GCF_033194735.1 Streptomyces sp. W16 | reverse complement strand
TGCCCGCGCCGCCTCCTCCCACACCCCCGGTCCTGGCTCGGGCAGCCACTGCTCCAACTCGACGACCAGGGCATACAACCGGTCGGCCACCCCGTAGTCGTGTGCCGTGAACGCGGCGCGCGCTGCGGTGAGCGCCGCGCTCGCGGCCCGGTCGTGACAGCCCGCCCTGTGCCAGTGGTGGGCCAGGAGCGCCGGCTCCGACCGCCCTTTCCGCCCGGCGAGCGCGGTCGCGTAGCGCCGATGCAGGAGGCGGCGCTCGCCCGGCAGGAGATCGGCGTACAGGATCCCCCGGACCAGCCCGTGCGGGATGGCATAGCCGTCGTCCGTCGTGACCAGCAGACCCAGGCCGACCGCGTTCCGGACCGGGACGAGCAGCGTGTCCTCGGGCCGGTGCAGGGTCGCTGCGAGCAGCTCATGGGACATGGCGCCGTCGGCCACCGTGATCTGGTCGATCACCTCCCGGACCGACGCTGCGCAGCGTGACGTCCTGGCCAGCACGGGCTCGACGATCGCCGGCGGCGGCCAGTGCGGAGCTGCCCGGACGAGTTCCCGGGCGTAGAGCGGGTTGCCGCCGGCGGCGGAGACCACGGCGGCTGCGTCCACCCGCTCAGCGTGCTCGTCGTCGGCCGCGAGCAGACCGGCGACGAGTTCGGCGACCTCGCTGTCGGCGAGTTCGGTGAGCCGCAGTCGAGTCACACACGGACGGTGGGCCAGCTCCGCGAACCAGCGCCGCGCTTCGTCGCCGAGATCCTCCTCGCGAACCGTGGCGACCACCAGCACCCGCTGCCCCCGCAGACGGACCGCGAGGAAGGCGAGCAGGTCGCGGGTGGACTCGTCGGCCCAGTGCAGGTCCTCCAGCACGAGCACGAGCGGAGACCGGGCCGAGAGGTCGGACAGTGACGCGAGCACCCGCTCGAACAGATGCCGCCGTGCCGGCAGCACGTCGTCCGTCCCGTCATCGGCGAACACCTTCCCGGCCCGGTCGCGCAGCGCCTCCACGAACGGCCCGTACGGCAGGGTGGTCCCGCTCAGCGGGATCGCGGCACCGACCAGCATCCGGGTGTGGCTGTGTGCGGCGACGGCCATCACCCGCAGCTCTTCCACCAGCCGGGTCTTGCCGAGACCGGCCTCGCCGGTGATCAGGAGCACCTGGGCCCGGCCGCCCGCCGCCCGCTCGCACACCGCCGCTGCGACCCTCTTCTCCATGTCCCGTCCGACGAAGGGCGGCGAGTCGCTCATACGACGCACCGCCGTCGCACACCAGCACCAGGACACGCGGACACGCGGCGGTTCCCCAACACGATCACTCTCCCCCGACGGACTGCCGGAGGACAGCGTCATGTGCGGGGGACGGGCTGTCGCGTCCTGGTCCGCTCACCGGACCGGTCGGATGCACCGGGCGATGCCCCGGCCGGCGCGCGCTCACTAGTCAATTCCCGCAGCCCCGTATACGTCATGGTGCCGACGTACGCGCCGTCCCCGCTCCGCAGACTTGGCCGGGTTCCGCCGTTCATCCGAGGAGCGAGGGAGGAGGGAAACCATGAAGAAGATGTCGATCCGCAAGGCCGGCACCATCCGCCTGACCAGCACCGCGTACTACTGCTGCTCCGCGCTCTAGGAACTCCCCTAGGACAGGTCTCGATCGGAGCCGGGCTCCGAGCACCCGCCCTGAGCCCGGCTCCGATCACATCTCACGCAGAGAGGCGCTCGACCCATGACCGTGGCTTCGTCGGACAGCACCACTGTCCTCCTGCACAAGCTCACGATGATCGCCCAGGACGACGGCGTGATGGTCGGACGGCCGGACACCGCCTCCTACGCGGTCTTCCCCGAGGAGGGGGCGGAAGCCCTGCGCATGCTGGACTCCGGACTGCCGGTCTCCGAGGTTGCGGCCTGGTACGAGCGGACGTGCGGCGAGACCCTAGACGTCGAGGACTTCCTGGAGGCACTCGGCGAACTCGGCTTCCTGCGGGCCGAGGGCGAGGACGACTCGGCCAGCGCACAGGTGCGCTGGCAGCGGCTGGGGCGGTGGACCTTCTCCTGGCCCGCCTGGCTGTGCTACACCGCTCTGATCGGCGCGGCGATCGTGGCGATGGTCCGCGACCGGTCGTTGCGGCCCTCCTACCACGACGTGTTCTTCACCGACCACCTCGCGCTGATCCCCATCACCCTGACCGTGGTGCAGATCCCCTGCATCCTCGTCCACGAGGGCTTTCACGCGCTCTCCGGACGCCGGCTCGGTCTGCCCTCGACGCTCACCATCAGCCGGAGGCTGTACTACCTGGTCGCGGAGACCCGGCTGGACTCCCTGTTCAGCGTGGAACGACGACGGCGCTATCTCCCGTTCGTCGCGGGAATGCTGGCCGACACCGTCCTGGTCGCGATCATGACGCTGCTGGCGGTCGCCCTGCGCGGCTATGGACCGGCCTGGTGCTCCGCGGTCTGCCTGGCCGTGGCGTTCACCTGCGTGATGAGGCTGATCTGGCAGTTCATGTTCTACCTGGAGACAGACCTCTACTACGTTCTCACCAACGCCCTGCGCTGCTCGGACCTGCAGAATGCCACCCGATTCCAGCTGCGCACACTGTTCCGGCGCCTGCTGCGCCGGACCCTCCCGCAGCCCGATGCCGACTGGTCCGACCGGGACCGTGCGATGGCCCGCTGGTATGCCCCGCTGCTCGTGGCGGGCTACGGCTTCTCCATCGGCAGCCTCGTCTGGGCCGGGATTCCGACCACTGTGCACTTCTGGTCGCAGATCGCCGACCGGTTCCGGGGCACAGGGACACCTACCGCCGGTCTGCTCGACGCGGCGAGCTTCGTCGGCCTGACATCCCTTCAGATCGGTCTGCTGCTGTACGTCACCGTGCGGGACCGGCGCGCCCGCAAGGCCACCAACCAAGGAGTACCGTCATGACCTCGTCCTCGCCACGGCACCACTGGGCCGTCCCGGGCACCGGCGTCCCGCCCGGCGACACCCTTCAGCCGCAGCCCGAGCCGGACCTCGTGCTGCGTTGTCACCGCCGGCTCCGCGGACCCTACACCGGGGGCGGAGCCCTGCTGCGCGTCGTCGTACCCGAACTCGTCGAGCACCACGCCGACCTGGTCGAGGCGAAGGCGATCGAGATCATCTCCCTCGCCCCGGACCTCACACCCCTGGTCCCGATAGCGCCGCAGACCCTCACCAGCCTCGCCAGCCGTGCGGAACGCACCCGGTTCTACTCCGTGGCCCGCACTCTGCGGCTCGCCCACGGCGTCGCGGAGCTGCTCATGGACTGGGCGCGCCTGATGCGTCCGGAGGGCGTGGTCGTCGAGTTCCGCGAACTGGACGACGCCGATCCCACCGACCGGGAGCTGGTGGGCGTACTGCTGCGCCGCTGCGACCCGGAAGTGCTGACCCTGGTCACCGAGACCGAAGGCGTCACCGACGACGAACTCGGCCGTGCCGTACACACCTACGCGAACCGCGTCGCGCGGCCGACGCAGGCCGCGCCCACGCTGCCGGCCGATCCCGCCCAGGCGTTCATCGATTCCGACGGAACCAGCAAGGACCCCGCGCTGGAACGTGCCTACGCGGCACTCCCGGCGGACGAGCGGGCCCATCGGCACACCGCCCGCGCCGCACGAGTGGCCGCTCTCGCGGAACCGGGCACGAGCCAGGGAGCGCACCTTTACCACCTGGAGCGCGGGACGGACTCCGCCGCTGCCGGAAAGGCCTTCGTCGAGGCCACCGAGGCCTGCTTCGACGCGGGCTTCTACGAGGCGGCGCTCGACATCGCGTACCGCGGCCGGCTGCTGTTCGGCAGCGAACGGCCGAAGGCCTACTGGAACCTCACCAACAAGGTCGGTGCCTGTCTTTCCTATCTGAGGCGGGGCGAGAAGGGTTTCTCGTATTTCGCCGAACTCCGGGCCGGCAGTACCGAACCCGAGATCCACATGAACAGCTGCTACATGATGGCCATGCTCTACACCCGCCACCTGCCGAAGGGCATGCACGACGAGACGCGGGCGATGGAATGGGTGAACACCGCGATCGCCTTCGCCGACTGGAATCCCGATCCGCACCGGCGTGTGTTCGTCGGAGCCTTCATGCGCAACGCACGGGCTCTCGTCGAGATGCACCGCGGTGAACTCGGCGACGCGCTGGCGCTGGTGAACGAGGCGATCGCGATGACCGACGCGGATCTCGGGCCCGACGAGCAGCTTCTGCACCGTTCCGTGCTCCGCTACAACCGGGCACAGATCCTTGCCGCGCTCGGGGACCACACCGGTTCGCTCCAGGACTACGACGTGGTGATCAGCCGCGATCCCGACTACGGCGACTACTACTTCGAACGTGGCGGGGAGCGTCGCGCAGCCGGCCAGTTCGCCGCCGCCCTGGAGGACTACGCCGAAGCGGTGCGGTTGAGCCCGCCGTTCCACGAGGCCCACTTCAACCGGGCGGACCTACTGCGGGAACTCGGAGACGAGGAGGGCGCCCTGCGCGACCTGGACTACGCCGCCGTGCTCGATCCCAGCCACGTGGACACGTTCGTCAACCGCGCCGACCTGCTCATGGAGCTCGGCTTGACCGATCAGGCCCGGGCCGACATCGACGCGGGCCTGGCCCTGGACCCCGAGAACCCGAACCTGCTGTGCGCGCGAGGCACGCTGCTGGCAGAAAATGACGAGCAGGGCGCGTTCGAGAGCTTCACCGCCGCGCTTCAGGCGGACCCGGGCTATGTCGCGGCCTGGGCGAACCGCGCCGTTCTCGTCTACTCCGCGGGCCGGCTCGCGGACGCGGTCGACGACCTCGACCACGCCGTCGAGATCGAGGACAGCGCCGTACTGCGGGCCAACCGGGCCGTCGCACTGCACGATCTCGGCGAGCACAGGCGCGCGCTCGCGGATCTCGACATCGCGGTGCCCGCCCTGGCGGACGAGGATCCCGACCTGCTCTATCGGCGCGGCGCCAGCCGGTACGCGCTGGGGGATACCGACGGTGCGTACGCCGACTGGCGCGCGCACCTCGCCGCCTACGGCCACGGTGATCCGTCGCCGTTCACCGTCCAGATCAAGCAGTGCGCCGACGATCTGTTCGACCGGGTGCGGGAGCCGGAGAGCGCGGCGTGACGACGGACATCTCCGCACCGCGGCCGGACGGCGACCAACGGGACGTCGTGGGGCCGACCCCGTTCAGGGCGGTCATGCGCCATCACGCCAAAGGGGTCGCGGTCATCACCGCCGGCGACGACGCCCCCGTCGGCCTGTGCGCCACCTCCCTGGCCACGGTCTCCCTGGAGCCTCCCCACGTGTCGTTCGCCGTCGGCCTGCACACCGCCTCCTGGGCGACCATGGAGACGGCACCCTACGTCGCCGTCAACCTGCTCGCCGAGGGCCAGGAGGACGTCGCCCGCCGGTTCGCCCGGACGGGCGCGCCGAAGTTCGGCACGGCGACCTCCTGGCACCGGGGGGCCTTCGGGCTCCCCATGCTCGACGGTGTGCTCGCCTCGCTGGTGGTCGCGACGGTCGGTGTCCTGACGGTCGCCGACCACGCGCTCGTCGTCGGCCGTGTGCTCGACGCCCGCCACGGGGTGAGCGGGGGGCCGCTGGTGCACCACGACGGTGAGTTCGTCCGGCTCGCCTCGCCGCATCAGGCCTCGACCGGGCAGGCACGCGGATAGTCCGACGAGGCACGGACAGGGAACGGCATTCACCCCCACCCCGACACCCGGGGTCTGCGGAAGGCGTGAACGTGTTGTAGCAAGAGCGCGCGGTAATTCGCTGGCGTCGCGGCCCGTGCGCCTTCTAGGGTCGGTGCTGTTCGAGCGGCAATCACGCGTTGCTGCGGGTGAGTTGGCTTGTGTTGTGGGAGGTGTGACCGATGGCTGTCTCTGTGATGGGCGTTGCCCGTATCCGGAAGTTCATCAAGTCCACTCCCGTGGTCTCCGGCTGACCTCACTCCTTTTTCCGCGCCTGGGTGCGCGGTGCCGGGGCCACCCTTGTGAAGGGTCACCCCTTGTCTTTCTCTTCTCTCCCGGGTTCGTTCTCGTCGTCTTCCTCCGTGCATCCGTTGCAGCCGTACGGCTGGGATGCGGACTGGGAGGCCGAGTTCGCCCCGTTCGCCGGGCAGGGTCTGCTGCCCGGTCGTGTCGTGCGGGTCGATCGTGGCCTGTGTGATGTCGTCACGTCGGCCGGAATCGTCCGTGCCGACACCGAGTTCGTCGTGCCCCGTGACCCGATGAAGGTCGTGTGCACGGGTGACTGGGTCGCCGTGGACCCCGCGGGCGGCGACCCGCGTTATGTGCGGACGCTGCTGCCCCGTCGTACCGCGTTCGTGCGTTCCACGTCCTCGAAGCGGTCCGAGGGGCAGATCCTCGCGGCCAATGTGGACCACGCGATCGTCGCGGTACCGCTGACCGGTGACCTCGACCTCGGCCGTATCGAACGGTTCCTCGCGCTCGCCTGGGAGTCCGGTGCCCAGCCCCTCGTCGTACTCACCAAGGCCGACCTCGTGCCGGACGCGGTGACGCTGTCGTATCTCGTCCAGGACGTGGAGACGACGGCGCCGGGCGTGCCGGTGCTGGGTGTCAGTGCCGCGACCGGGGAAGGAGTCGACGTGCTCGCCGCGGTCGCCGCCGGTGGTACGTCCGTGCTGCTCGGGCAGTCCGGTGCGGGCAAGTCGACGCTCGCCAACGCGCTGCTCGGCGAGGAGGTGATGGACGTGCGGGCGACGCGTGACGTGGACGGCAAGGGCCGTCATACGACCACCACGCGCAACCTGCTCGTACTGCCCGGCGGCGGTGTCCTGATCGACACGCCGGGGCTGCGCGGTGTCGGACTGTGGGACGCGCAGACCGGGGTCGGGCAGGTGTTCGCCGAGATCGAGGAACTGGCGGGACAGTGCCGTTTCCAGGACTGCGCCCACATCGCGGAACCGGGGTGCGCGGTGCTCGCCTCCGTCGAGTCGGGCGAGCTGCCCGTGCGCCGGCTCGACAGCTACCGCAAGCTCATGCGCGAGAACCAGTGGATCGTCGCCAAGACCGACGCCCGGCTCAGGACCGAACTGCGGCGCGACTGGAAGCGGAAGGGGGCGGAGGGGAAGGCGGCGATGGAGGCGAAGCGGGGGCGTTGGGGGTAGCGGCCCAGGGCAGCCGGGCTGAGCCGATCCCGGCACGGCTCGGCTACGCCCGACGTCAACGCCGCGTCCGATTTCCGCCAGCCCCGCCCCCGGGGATGGCGGAGACTGGAGGGCGTGATGGACGAAGACAGCAGGTACGAGGCCGTACGGAGCCGGGACGCCCGGTTCGACGGCGAGTTCTTCTTCGGCGTCGCGACCACCGGGATCTACTGCCGGCCCAGTTGTCCGGCCGTGACACCGAAGCGGCGCAACGTGCGGTTCTTCACTACGGCCGCCGCCGCGCAGGGCTCGGGTTTCCGGGCCTGTCGGCGGTGCCGTCCGGACGCCGTACCGGGGTCGGCCGAGTGGAACGTGCGCGCGGATGTCGTGGGCCGCGCCATGCGGCTGATCGGCGACGGAGTGGTGGACCGCGAGGGCGTCGCCGGGCTCGCCGTACGGCTCGGATACAGCGCACGGCAGGTCCAACGGCAGCTCACCGCCGAACTCGGCGCCGGTCCCGTCGCCCTCGCCCGGGCCCAACGGGCGCACACCGCAAGGGTGTTGGTGCAGACCACCGACCTGCCGATCACGGAGATCGCGTTCGCGTCCGGCTTCGCCAGTGTCCGCCAGTTCAACGACACGATCCGCGCCGTGTACGCGTCGACCCCCAGCGAACTACGCACCAACGCGCCCAAGGCGCTGTCCATGACGCGGGTCAGGGCACTGACGAACGAGTTGGTCAGTGCGCTGGACAACGCGCCGAACAACGGGACCGCCCCCGCGACCGAACCGTCCGCCGGAATCCCGCTGCGGCTCGCACACCGGGGCCCGTACCAGTCCGCCGCCGTCTTCGACCTGCTGCAACGAGAGGCCGTCCCCGGCATCGAGGAAGTCACCGGCACCCCCGGCGGCCGTACCTATCGCCGCACCCTCCGCCTCCCCTACGGCACCGGAATCGTCTCCGTCGACGAACGCCCCGGCACCCTCAAGGGCGTGTCCCGCACCCATCCGGGCGGCCCGCCCGACCAAGCCGTATCCGACACCCCTGCGGACGGCCGACTCGACAGCGCCGTATCCCGCGCCGATTCCGGCGGCCGATTCGACAACGCCGTGTCCCGCGCCCATCCCGGCGGCTGGCTCGACGCCCGCCTGCACCTCACCGACCACCGTGACCTGACCACCGCCGTACAGCGGCTACGACGTCTCTTCGACCTCGACGCCGATCCGTACGCCGTCGACGAGCGGCTCGGCGCCGACCCCCGGCTCGCCCCGCTGGTCGCCGCCAGGCCGGGCCTGCGCTCACCGGGCGCCGCCGATCCGGAGGAACTGGCCGTACGGGCGCTGGTGGGGCAGGCGGAGGCCGAGCGACTGGTGCGGCGCTACGGCAGGACGCTGGACGCCCCGTCCGGCAGCCTCACCCACCTCTTCCCCGAGCCGTCCGCGCTGGCCGAGGCCACGCCGGTCGATCCCGCGCCCGGCGATCCTGCGGCCACCGTCCCTAGCGCCATGGGCGAGGCCACCCCCGGCCATCTCCCGTCCAACCTCCCTACCGCCCTGGATCAGGCCGCACTCGGCGATCCTGCCGCCACCCTCCCTACTGCCGTGGATGAAGCCGCACCCAGCCATCTCCCGGCCACCCTCCCCACCGCCGCGGATGAAGCCGCCCCCGGCCATCCCCCACTCACCCTCCCAACCGCCCCCGACGAGCCCGCCCCCAGCGACGCCCTCGTCAGCCTCGTCGCCGCCCTTGCCGACGGCACCGTACGACTCGATGTCGGTGCCGACCGGGACGATGCTCAAGCCGCCCTGCTCGCGCTGCCCGGTATGGACGCCGGCACGGTCGCCGTCATCCGCGCCCGTGCCCTCGGTGACCCCGACGTGGCACCGCCCGGCGCCGACATCCCGGACGCCTGGCGTCCCTGGCGTTCCTATGCCGTACAACACCTGCGCACAGCAGGGGAGTTGGAGTCCCGATGACCACCCCGAGGATCGAAGCCATGACCGACCCCACGACCATCCGCTGGACGAGTTTCGAGAGCCCCTTGGGGCGGCTTCTTCTCACCGCCGACGACAGCGGCGCCCTCACCTCCCTCTCCGTCCCGGGCCAGAAGGGCGGTCGTACCGTGCAGCCGGAGTGGCGGCAGGACCCCGGCCCCTTCCGTGCGGCCGGTGAACAGCTCGCCGCCTACTTCGCCGGTGAACTCAAGGAATTCCAGCTGGAGTTCCACACCTCCGGCACGGACTTCCGCGAGCGGGTGTGGGGCGCGCTCGACTCTGTTCCGTACGGTGCGACGACGACGTACGGCGAGATCGCCGCCCGGATCGGCGCGTCCCGGGCCGCCGTGCGGGCCGTGGGCGGGGCGATCGGTGCCAACCCGTTGCTGGTCGTCCGCCCCTGCCACCGGGTGATCGGCGCCGACGGATCACTGACGGGCTACGCGGGCGGCCTCGACCGCAAGGTCCAACTGCTGACCCTGGAAGACGCGCTGGACTCCTCGGACTTCTTGAATCAGCCGAACCAGTCGGCCTAGTCGGTCTCCAGCCCCCAGCTGTGGATCCGCCGCGGATGGACGCGAATCACCTCCTCGCTCATGTGCGGCCCCAACTCGTGCGGGCCGACGAGGAGTTCGGCCTCGCCGCGGATGTCGATGCCGCGTACCCGCCACGGGCTGACGCTGACGATGTCGTCCACGACCAGTGCGACTTTCGGGTTCGCCCGCAGATTGCGCCACTTCTTCGTCGCACCCATCGCATACCCGCCGACCAGGATCGTCCCGTCGTCCTGTGGGAAGAAGCCCACGGGATTGGCCTGCGGCTGTCCCTGGGGATCGACGGTGGCCAGTCGCCCCAGCCGCTGCGACTTGAGGTATGAGCGTTCGGCCTCGGTGAATTCGGTCATGCCCGCAGCCAAACACGCCTGCCCGCCCACCGCATCGGCTTCAGGGACCAGGACTTCCGCCCTACTCCGGACAGGCGGATACGGCCGTGGCCTCCGGTGATGCTCCGCCGTCCGGCCGTCCCCGCGTGGCACGGTCGGCTCCTCGTGGTCGGTGGGGAGAGGCGGAGCGCTCATGGTCGGGGCCGGACGGATCGGCGTGGCACTGCTGGTACTGGTGCTGGGGGCGGGAGTCGGGGAGGGCACGGCGACAGCCGAGGGCCCGGCCCGGGGGGCGCTCGACACCTGGACCGGCAGCTGGGAGGCCGCGCCCTCCGGAACTGCCCCGGCCCATCCCGGCGCGTCCTTCCGCAACGTCGTCCATCTCAGCGTCGGCGGCGACGCGGTCCGCGTCCGGCTCACCAACCGGCTCGGCACCGCCCCCCTCCGCCTCGACACGGTGACCGTCGCCCTGCGCGGGACCGGCCCGGACGCCGTGCCCGGTTCGATGCGCACCGCCACCTTCAAAGGCGCCGGTACGGTCACCGTCCCGGCGGGCGAGGACCTGGTCACCGACGCCGTCCCGCTCGCCGTACCCGACGCGGCGGACCTGCTCGTCACGGTCCACACGCCCGACGACTCCGGCCCGGCGACCTACCACCGCGCCGCCGGGCAGACCAACTACCGCACTCCGAAAGGTAATTGGGCGGCCGACAGCGACGGCGCCGCGTACACGACGACCACCACCTCCTGGTACTACGTCGCCGGTGTCGACGTCCTCGACGCCCCGGCGGCCGGCAGTGTCGTCGCCTTCGGCGACTCCCTCACCGACGGCAACGGCTCCACCCGTGACGCCAACCACCGCTGGCCCGACCGGCTCGCCGAGCGCCTCGGCACCCTGCCCCCGTACCGCCGCCTCGGCGTCCTCAACGCCGGGATCTCCGGCAACCGCCTGCTGCTCGACGGCACCGGGCCGAGCGCCCTGGCCCGGCTCGACGCGGACGCCCTGTCGCGGTCGGGTGTGCGGGTGCTGATCGTCATGGAGGGCATCAACGACATCAAGGGCACCCCGAAAGCCACCGACCCCGGCGCCTTCGAGAGCGCCTACCGCACCCTTGTGACCCGCGCCCACGCCCACGGCATCCGCGTCATCGGCGGGACCCTCACGCCGTACGGCGGCAACAGCGCGTACACGGCGGCCCGGGAAGCCGTACGGCAGGCGGTCAACACCTTCGTCCGGGCCGGCAGGCCCTTCGACGCGGTCGTCGACTTCGACGCCGCCGTCCGCGACCCCGAGCAGCCGCAGCGGATCCGGCCCGCCTACGACTCCGGTGACCACCTCCACTTCAACGACGCCGGCATGCGCGCACTCGCCGACACGGTCGACCTCACCGCGCTGACGTGAGGGACTCCATGGATCCGAGGGACCCGACGCGTCAGCCCCAGATCGTGGCGCCCAGCCATGCGCCCGCGATCAGCAGGCAGGTGAACAGTTCGGTCAGCACGCTGGAGCCGCCCGAGCGCATCGCCGTACGCAGGGCGGCCATGGCCTCGGCGGGCCGGCCCAGCCGCAGGCGTTCGTGGAGGTAGACGCCGCCGACGAAGCCGGGGATCGCGCCGAGCACGGGGATCAGCACGAAGCCGAGAAGCGCGCCGACCCCCGCGTACACACCCATTCGAGGCGTCGCGCCGCTCGCGCGCAGCCGGCGGGGCGGCAGCGCCCAGCGCACCACCTGGGAGAGGAGGAGGACGGCTGTGGCGCCCACGAGGACGCCCCAGGACACCGGCTGCGGATCCTTCAGCGCCCACCACAGGACCGCGGCCCACACCAGCCACGACCCCGGCACGCCGGGCACCAGGACTCCGCACAGGCCGAGCAGGATGACGACGCCGACCAGCAGGAGTTCAGCCACTCCCATCTGCCCAGCCTGCGGGATCCCGGGGGAAACCGCAGGTCAGCCACGGGCCACCCAGCCCCGTTCGTAGGCGTGCCAGCCCAGTTGCAGCCGGGTCGTCGCACCGGTCAGCCCCATCAGCCGCTTCACCCGGCGCTGGACCGTCCGCAGGCCCAGGTCGAGCTGTTTCGCCACGCTCGCGTCGGTCAGCCCGGCCAGCAGCAGGGACAGCACCTCCAGGTCGGTGCCGTCGGGGCCGTCGGGCTCCTGCTCGGCGGGACCGGACGGCCCCAGGCACAGCGGGAGCGCGTCCCGCCAGACCGACTCGAAGAGCCCGCAGAGCAGTTCCAGCAGGCCGCTCGCGTGCACGACGAGCGCGGCGGGTTCGGCGGTGTGCGAAGTGAGCGGCACCAGTGCGAGGGTCCGGTCGGCCACCACCAGCTTGGTCGGCACCTTGTCCACCACCCGCACCTGCTCGCCGCGGCCGAGCGCGGCGGCCAGTTCGGTGCGGCCGTCCGGCAGGTCGAGCACCGCGCGTTCGAGGACGACCCGGTAGCGGACCCCGCGTCCGGCGGCCTGCTCCTCCGCGTCGTTCTCCATGCCGGTGACGGCGACCGGGTTCCCGGTGACCAGCGCGCAGACCTCTTCGGTCGCGCCGAGCTGGAGCTGCAGGAAGCGCTGGGTGACGGCCGCGGCGCCGGTCACCACCTCCACCAGATCGTGTACGGCGGTTTCGGCGGCGGCGGCCCGGTACTCCTCGGCGAGCAGCGCGGCGGCCAGTTCGGCCTTCTCCAGTTCGTGGCGCTGCTGGGTGAGCAGGGCGCCCAGGGCGACCCCGGGCGGGGCGGCGACCCAGCGGCCGGGGCGGGCCGGCGACTGGGCGGCGAGTCCGTGCAGTTCCAGGCGGCGCAGGGCGCGCTCGGTGTCGTACTCCCCGATGGTCAGCCGTCGGGCGAGATCGGGCACGTCCGCGGCGCCGACGGACACCAGTGCCCGGTACGCCGACTCGTGCGCCTCGTCCAGGCCTATCGCTCCCAGCATCAGGTGCCGCCCCTCCCCGAAGACCCGTCGCGCGCTGTGGCGGAAATCGGCCACGGCATGAACCCGCCGCCGCACATCATCGCCGTACCACCCGTCACTCTGCCAAGGTTGCGCCACCGAGGCACCAACAGCCGTCCGTAATGCCTGGATTGGGCTTGTTCGGCCTGCGGATTCGCGCCCGGTCAGTCATAGGGGAGTCGGGCGCGAATCACAGGGGGCCTTCAGGAAGGCAAGTCACACTCGGGGCCGGACGGGCCGAATCCGCGACGGGATTCGGTCACTCGGTGGTCGCCGGGCGGTTCTCCCGTGGGGGGTGGAACCGTCCGGCGGCTCTGTGTCGTGCTGTATCGCTTTGTGGCGGACGGGTGTTCGGAACGTCATCCGACACGCCGTTCGAGAAGGGGCGCGCACCGGATTTTCCCGACGCCCCGTTTTCATCCGGCCCGCACGGTGGACAATTAGGGGCATGAGCCAGCAGGGGGGAACGCCGCCCGGTCACGAGGACGACTGGTGGGGCCAGCTGTACGACGACTCCACCGACGACACGGGACCCACGGCCGCGGCCGACTCCCTGGAGGACCGGTTCGCCTCGGCGTCCGGAACCGTGGACGAGGGCGCGAGTCCGGTCCCGGGGACCGTGGACGAGGGCGTGCGTCCGTTGCCAGGGACTGCGGGCGGCGTTGCGCGTCCGGTGCCGGGGACCGTGGATGAGAATGCGCGTCCGGTGGCCGCCTCGGGGGTTCCGGCGCCGCGTGCCGGTGTCACCGGTTCCGCCCCGGGCGGTACGGCGGACGCCGATCCGCCGGGCCACCGTCCGCCCGA
>NZ_JAWOAI010000262.1:0-13740 GCF_033194735.1 Streptomyces sp. W16 | reverse complement strand
GATCAGGTTCAGCACCGGGCGGGCGGGAGCGGGCAGCGGGCCGCCGTCCAGGACCCGTACGGCTGCGGCGGCGGGGGTGCCCGCCAGTTCCCGCAGTGGGCGGTCGGGGGCGGTGACCGCCCGGTCGAAGAGAGCGAGCAGGCCTTCCTGGAATCCGATCACCTCGCTCTTCGTGTACAGGCCGGGGTTGGCGTCCACGGCAATGCGCAGGCCGGTGCCGTCGGAGCGGTCGTAGACGTTCACGGCCAGGTCGTCGACCGGTCCCGCGGACACGTTGTGGACGGTGCTGCGGTGGCCGGCGAACCGCAGGTCGTACGCGAACGGCATGATGTTCACGCCCGGCCCGGACAGCCGGCGCCGGCCGCCCACCAGTTTCAGGTCGCGCCGCAACTGCTCGTAGCGGTAACGCTGGTGGGGCAGTCCGGCGCGCAGTTCGCGGGAGACACGGGTCGCCAGGTCGCGCAGGGTGTCGTCGGGGGCGACGGGCACGCGCAGGGGCAGGATGTTGCGCACCATGCAGGGGACACGCAAGGAGACCGAGCCGAGGCGGCCCATCGCGGGCAGGCTCAGGACGATCTCCGGGGCGCCGGTAACCCCGTGCAGGTGAGCGGCAGTTGCCGCCAGCACCACCTCGGACCACGTCACCGACAGGTCGCGGGCGACCGTACGCAGGGTGGCGGACCAGTCGGCGTCGAGGTCGGTGACGTGGCGGTGGAACGTGCGGGCGGGCAGGGCGGAGCGACCGGCAGGGCTCGCCACCGGCGGGCGGTCGGCGTAGCGGTCGGTCCAGTACGCGCGGTCCTCGGTGTGGCGGGCGGACTCGCGGTGGGCCGACTCCTCGGCGCGGACGGACTCCAGGGTGCCGAAGCCACTGTCCGGAACGGGTTCTCCGGCCACGAGGGCCGTGTAGACCTGGGCCACGCGGCGGGCCACCAGCGAGAGGCCGTAGCCGTCGAGGGCGATGTGGTGGACTCGGTGGTACCAGAGGTACTGCTCCGGCCCGGTCCTGAGCAGGGCGTGGCCGAAGACCGGGCCGCGGGTGAGGTCGACGGGGCGGGCCATGTCCTGGTCCATCCAGGCCAGGGCCGCGGCGTGGGGATCGGGCTCGGCGGTGAGGTCGGCGATGTGGGTGCGCCACTCGCCAGCCGGGGTGTCGAGCTGCCAGGGGCGGCCGGTGTCGTCGGTGACGAAGGTGGCGTTGAGCGCCTCGGTCTCGGCGACGACGTGGTGCAGGGCGGTGTCGAGGACGACCGTGTCCACGGGACCGTCGATGCGTACGTATTCGGCGGTGTTGTAGGCGGGGCTGTCCGCGTCGAGCTGCTGGCCGGTCCAGATGCCTTCCTGGGCGGCCAGCAGTGGGTGGCGTGCGGTCATGGGGCCAACTCCCGCCGTGCGGAGAGGAGTTGCCACCACTGGGCGAACGAGGTGCACTCGGCGAGTTCGAGGAAGGTCACGTCCACGCCGGTCTCCCGCCACCGTTCCAGGAGGGTGGTGATGCGCAGGGAGTCCAGTCCCGCGGAGAGGGGGTGCTCTTCGAGGTCGATGTCGTCGGGTCGCTGGTACAGGAGCTCCGCCAGGTCCGCGCGGAAGCCGTCCAGTGTGAGGGAAGCGGTCATGTCGTCATCTCTCCGGTGGGAACCGTCAGTTGACCTTGCGTGCGCGGTCGGTCCAGAAGCGGTCGCGCAGTTCGCGGCGGAGGATCTTGCCGCTGGGGTTGCGCGGCACGCTGTCGATGAACTCGTAGCGGGCGGGCAGCTTGAAGGCCGCCAGTCGCGGGACGAGGTGGGTGTGCAGGTCCCGGGGGCTGGGCTCGTGGCCCGCGACCGGGACGACGAAGGCGTGCACGTACTCGCCCCACCGCTCGTCGGGGGCCCCGACGACGACCGCCTCGGCCACGCCGGGGTGGCCTTCCAGGACGTTCTCGATCTCGGCCGGGTAGACGTTCTCTCCGGCGACGAGTACGGCGTCCTTGATGCGGTCGCGGATGAAGACGTAGCCGTCCTCGTCGACGTGACCTGCGTCGCCGGTGTGGATCCAGCCGTCGACAAGGGTCTCCGCCGTCTTGTCGGGCAGCCCCCAGTACTCGACCATGCGGGCGGGGGTGTGCAGGCACACCTCGCCGACCTGGCCCGGCGGGAGTTCGCGGCCCTGGCCGTCGATCACCTTGGAGCGCACGCCGGGGTAGGGGTGGCCGGCGGCCTGCATGCGGGGGCCGCCGGGGACGTGGTCGGCGGGTGGCAGGCAGACGGCGGTGTTGCCGGTCTCGGTCAGACCGTAGATCTGGGCGAATTCGCAGTCCAGTACGGCGAGGCTCTCCTCCAGCAGCGCCTCGGAGATCGGGGAGCCGCCGTAGACGGTCTTGCGGAGTGTGCTGAAGTCCTCGGCGCCGACGCCGGGTTCGGTGAGCATCATGCGGAGCATGGCCGGGACGACACAGGCCGTGGTGATGCCGAGGTCGCGGATGAGGTCGACGGCCGGGCGGGCGGCGAAGGCGCGCATCGCGACGATCGTGGTGCCCGCGTTGAAGTTCTGGGTGGCCCACCACAGACCGCCGACGTGGAAGCCCGGAATGCCGACCAGGGCGATGTCGCCGGAGCGCCAGTCGATCCAGTCGAGTCCCTTGCTCGCCAGGGCGTCGCGGATCGCGAAGAAGCTGCGGTGCGCGAGCACGACGCCTTTCGGCAGGCCGGTGGTGCCGCTGGTGTAGAGCTGGGCGACGGGAGTGTCGGGGGTCGGGTCGAACTCCGTTTCGTGGAGGGGGTGTTGCTGACGCCACAGCTCCAACTCCCCCAGCGGTACGACCGTTTCGGGTGGCGCGGTCGGCATGCCCTCCACGACCGACCCGAACTCGTCCTCCAGGAAGAGGAGTCGGGTGCCGGAGTCCTGGAGGATGTGGCTGACCTCGGGTGCGGTGAGCCGCCAGTTGACGGGCACGAGCACGGTGCCGCTCTTGGCGCAGCCGAAGAGGATCTCGTAGTAGTGCTCGGACTCCTTGCCGAGGTACGCGACCCGGTCGCCCGGTGCGAGTCCGGCGGCCCGGAGGGCGTGGGCGATGCGGTTGCTCTCCCGGTGCAGATCGCCGTACGTCAGGCTGCGGTCCTCGCAGCGCACGGCGGGGGTGTCGGGTCGGCGCTCGGCGTGGAAGCGGGCGGTCTGGACGAGGGTGCGCAGTTCGGGCTGGTGGATCCGGTCGGCCGCCGGCGGCTGTGTCGCCGTGGACGTCTCCATGGGCAGTCCTTCGGTGTTCAGGGGATGTTGACGAAGGCGAGGGTCGCCTCGCCGTGGCTTCGGCCGCCGTCGGCGTCCCAGTAGCGGTACGACGTCTCGGCGTGCAGGAAGGGGCTGCTGTCGCCGGGGGCGCGCCGGGTGATGGAGTGGAAGGCCAACTCCCCTTGGAAGGAACGGGGGTTGACCGGGCGGCGGAAGGTGCCGGCGAAGCGGGCGATGAGGATGTCCGGGAGCTGGTGGCGCCAGAAGTCGTCCAGGGTCCAGGTCTCGAACCCGGTCAGGAGTCCTTCCCGCACGGACTTGGCGACCAGGTAATACATCATCTGGTTGTAGGCGATGTTGGCCTCGACCGAGTTCAGGTGTCCGGTGTTGTCGATGTAGCAGGATTCCGGTATCGCGAACTCGCAGTGGGCCGAGGCGAGTCCGGCTCCGGCGGTGACGAGGGCGCTCCGCAGGTATTTGCAGTGGGCCTTGTAGGGCACGAGCACGCGGGCCAGCAGTTCCTCGTCCGTGCGGTACGAGCACTGTGGCGGGGCGGTCCCGGTGCGGTCGGCGGTGGGCGCGCTCACGCGGCCCGGATCCCGTCGTGCAGCTTGCGGTCGTCGTGGACGGTGACGCGGTACGAGACGGTCGGCTCGGGGGTGGTGGTGTGGCGGGCGCGGTGGATGAGGCTGCGGTTGTCCCAGACCAGCAGGTCGCCCTTCTCGAAGCCCTGCAGGTGGATGTTGTCGTGCTCGAAGGTGTCGTCGAGCTGGCCCGTGGCGTCGAACAGGCGCTTGAGGAGTTCCTCGTCGAGCGGATTGCCGTCCGTGTCCTCGATGCCGACGGTGAAGCCCTCGCTGATGTAGAGGACGGTCTCGCCGGTGAGGGGGTGGGTGAAGGTGGTGGGCTGGCGGACGGCCGGGGTCTTGGTCTCGACCTCCTCGATGACCTCGGAGATCGGGCGGTAGACGTCGTGCGGGCGGATCTTGAAGTACTTGCGCACGGAGTGCCGGCAGAAGGTGCCGTCGATCTCCTCCTTCAGCTCGGCGGGCAGCTTCGCGTGGGCGCGGGCCATGTCGATGAAGTACGTGCCGCGGTTCTTCTCCGGGACGACCTGGGGGTAGATCAGCGTGATGCCGAAGGGGTCGGGCATGAACTGGTAGTCGGCGTGCCAGAACTTGCCGGTCTTCGGCACGCCTATCTGCCTGCCGTTCTCCGGGACGTTGGAGGAGACGAATATCTCCGGGACCTCCGGGTGCTGGTACATGGGCTCGTAGTACGTCTCGGGGCGGCCGAGGCGCGCGCCGAGCGCCAGGAACTGCTCGGGGGTCAGATCCTGGCCCTTCAGGACCGCGATCTTCTTCGTGTAGACGGTCCGCTTGAGCGTCTCGACGTCGGCGTCGGAGGCGGTGGCGTGGTCGAAGCCCTCGACGCTCGCGCCGAGGAACGTGCCGGGCTGGTCGGTGATCTTCACGTGAGGGTGCCCTTCGTGTGGGTGGTGTCGTGGCGGGGGCGGGGTGGTTCAGGCGGCCTGTCTGGCGTCGATCAGCGCCGCCGTGCCCGCGAGGGTGAGGGTGGGTCGCAGTTCGCTGTCGTGGACGGTGACGCCGAGGTCGCGCTCGATACGGATGCCGATCTCGACCATCGTCAGCGAGTCGACGTCGAGGTCAGCGAAGGTCGCCTCGGGCGTGAACCGGTCGGCCGGGGTGTCGTGGAGTCTCGCGAGGATCTCGACCAACTGGTCATAGGTGACAGTGCTCATGACGGGGCGTCAGCTCCTTTGCCGTACGGGACGAGGGGGTCGTGGGGGTGGGTGGGCGGCGGCAGTCGGGGCCAGGTCAGCAGGCAGGAGCCCCAGGTGAGTCCGCCGCCGAAGGCGGTGAGCAGGAGCCTGTCGCCGGGGCGGATCACGCGCCGGGCGGCGGCGTCGGCGAGGGCGAGCGGGATGGAGGCGGCACCGGTGTTGCCCACGGCGTCGATGTTGGCGACACAGCGTTCCCGGGGCAGGCCGAGGTCGTCGGCGACGGAGTGGAGGATGCGCAGGTTGGCCTGGTGGGGCACGAAGTGGTCGACGTCGTCGGTCTTCCAGCCGGCGCCGCTCAGAGTGGCGCGGGCGGAGGCGGCCATCCGGGTCACCGCGTGCCGGTAGACCTCGTTGCCGCGCATCGCGAAGTGCCGTTCCGCCCGGGTGGGTTCGCCGTCGACGGAGCGCCGTCGGGAGCCTCCGGCGGCGACCAGGATCAGGTCCTCGTGCGTGCCGTCGCTGCCGAGGTCGAAGTGGCCGACGGCTCCCGGTTCGTCGTTGTCCCCGGCGCGCAGGATGACGGCTCCGGCGCCGTCTCCGAAGATGATCGCGTTGGCCCGGTCCAACGGGTCCACGATGGTGGAGTAGGTGTCGGCGCCGATCAGCAGGACCCGCGCCGCTACGCCGGAGGCGATCAGCCCGGCCGCTGTGGCGAGGCCGTAGACGAATCCGGTGCACACCGCGCCGACGTCGAACGCCGCCGCCCGTTTCAGGCCGAGTCGCGCGGCGACCGCGGGTGCCGTGGCCGGGCAGGGGCGGTCGGGGGTGGTCGTGGTGACGATCACCGCGTCGACCGGATCCGTTCCCGTGGCATCCGTGCCGACCGGGTCGAACCCGGCGTTGCGCAGGGCCAGTCGTCCGGCCTCGACGGCCAGGTCCGAGGTGGCCTGGCCGGGCTCGGCGATGTGGCGACGGCGGATCCCGGTGCGGGTGCGGATCCAGGTGTCGTCGGTGTCCAGCCGTTCGGCGAGTTCGTCGTTGGTGACGACGCGGGGCGGCACCCAACCGGCCACTCCGCACAGGACGGCGGCCGGAGCGGACGGGCTGGAGGTGTGTTCGGGCACAGCGGTCCTCCTGAGTGTGCGGTGCGGTACGGGGATGACGGGCCGTCGGGCCCGGAGATGTCGAGGTGCGGACTCGGCCCTATCCGGCCGGAGCCGTTCTGCGCAGGGCGAAGGTCAGCAGCACTCCGCCGCCGATACCGGCTGCTATGGCGAACACGGCGATCCGGATCCCGCTCAACAGGGCTTCTTCCGGGGGGCCTTGTCCCGCGCCGCCCGCGAGCGCCACGAGCAGCGCGAGGCCCACCGCGCCGCCCACTTGAAGGCTCGTGGAGGCCAGCCCCGACGCCACGCCCTGGTCCTCGGGCGCGACCCCCGACGCGGCGACGATCCACATGCCGGTCCACGCGGCCCCCTGGCCGAGACCCAGCAGCACGATCCCGGGCAGCAGCAGCGGATACGAGCCCTCGCCGGTGAGGGCGAGTCCGAGCGCGACGGCTCCGGCCGCACCCAGGGCCATGCCGGCGATCAGCATGCGGCGCACACCGATCAGTGCCACCGCGCGTACGCCGATCTGGGTGCCGATCGCGGTCACCACGGCGGGGACGAGGAAGGCGAGGCCGGTCGCGAACGCGCTGTAGCCGCGGACGGTCTGGAAGTAGAGGGTCAGGAAGTACGGCAGTGAGCTGAAGGTGGCGCTGTAGAGCGCGGTGACCGCCATCGCTGCGGCCAGGCCGCGGTGGGCGAAAAGCCGGGCGGGGACGAGCGGGTCACGCGACCGGGTCTCGACGACGGCGAAGCAGGCCAGCAGGGTCAGCGAGAGACCGGCGCTCACCAGGGCGGGCGTGCTGGTCCAGCCCGCTTCGGGGGCGTGTACCAGCAGGAGGACCAGGAGGGTGATGCCGCCGGTCGCGGCGAGGGCGCCCGTCACGTCGAACCGCCGGGTGGCCGTACGCGGACCGTCCGCGGGGAACAGTGTCCGTCCCGCCCAGGCGATGCCCACCGCGACGGGGACGTTCACGAAGAACACCGACGGCCAGCCGAACGCTTCTACGAGCACACCGCCGAGCAGGGATCCGAAGCACAGGCCGCCGGCCCCCGCCGCGCCCCATACCGCCAGGGCGCGGTTCCGGGCGGGCCCTTCCTCGTAGATCGTGTTGATCAGGGAGAGGGTGGCCGGGAACAGCAGCGATCCGCCGATGCCCTGGACGGCCCGGACGGCGACGAGCGCTCCGGGATTGTCCGCGAACCCTCCCGCCAGGGAGGAGCCCGCATAGGTCAGCGCCGCCGCGACGAACGTCCGGCGGCGGCCGAGCAGGTCCGCGGCCCGACCGCCCAGCAGGAGGAAGCCGCCCGTCGTCACGACATAGGCGCTCACCACCCATTGCAGGTCATGGGCGGAGAAGCCGAGGCCCGCGCCTATCTCAGGAAGCGCCACATAGACGATGTTGTAGTCGAGCGCGATGACCAGCTGGGCCAGCGCCAGCACGAGCAGGGACAGCCGGGCGTGCATCAGTCGATCCCTCCTCGGAAATGAAGGCTTGAGAACAGCAATGAAGGTTTGCGAACATCGGTTTCCGGAATGTGCTACGCCCCCATCAGGCGCCTTATCTCCGTTATGAGAGCGACGAGAGCCTGCCGTTCGGGGAGCGTCGTCTCCGGGTGCCACAGGTCGATGAGCAAGCAGGTCCGCGGTCGGTTCCCGGCATTGCGCGCCTCGTGCTCGAAGGAGTAGTCGAAGAGCAGACAGCGGCCTTCCCGCCAGGTACGGGCCTGACCTGCCACGGTGATGCCGCACCCGTCCGGAATGTCGACGGCGAGGTGCAGGTTGATACTGAAGTTCCACAGATCGCAATGCGGGGTGATGGAAGCCCCGGGCAGCAGTGTGGAGAAATGGGATTCCAGTAGCGGACATATGGTCCCGGTGTCGACGGCGAACTCTTTGAGCACCCTGTACGCGGTGGGCACAGTGGCGGCCGATTCTTCGACCAGGTTTCCATTCCGGTAGAGGTACAGGGCCTGCCAGTTGTCCTGCCGGGTCAGGTAGTGCTCGTAGTCGGAGAACGCTTCACGGCTGGCCCTCCAGGCGGAGTTCAGTTCTTCTTTGACGGCCGAGTGGGCCGATTCCAGCGCTTCGACCACCGGTAGCAGTTCGGGATAGGCGTAGGGGTCATGCCACGGGGTCGCGGACAGTCCCGGAAGGATCCACTTGGCGCCCTTCTGGAGCGCGTGCCGTGGCACGACCCCGTCGGGCTCCAGCATCCGCTCGACGCGGGTGATCGCGTCCGCGCCGTGCGCGGTTCTGACCGCCGCGAAGGCGTCCTCGATCTCTGGCGTCACATGGGCCTCCTGACTGGTGTCGTGACCGGGCGCGTGGTCGAGCCGTCGCACTAGTAGTCGGGAGTAGGGCCGGCTGAGTTCCCGGGAATTTCCATGAACTCGGCTTCGGAGAAAGGGAGTTGGATCGCCTCCTGTGCTCTCGCCCACCTCAGTGGTCGGGCCGGCGCCTGCCAGGAGGCGCCGGCCTTCACGTCACGCGATCTGGACGGCCTCGGTCTCGGCTTCGCGCAGCAGGCGTTCCAGGGTGGTCCTCGCCCGGGCCACCCTGGAGCGGATCGTGCCGACGGGGCAGCCGGTGAAGCGTGCCGCCTCGTCGTACGACAGACCGACCACCTGGGTCAGTACGAACGCCTCACGGCGCTCGACGGGCAGCGTCTCCAGCAGGTCGAGGAGCGCGATGCCGTCCTCGAAACCAGGCAGGTCGCAGGGCTGGGCACGTTCCAGGGCCAGTTGCCAGTCGTGCGCGTCGGCGAGGCGTGGGCGGACCGCGGCCCGGCGGAAGCTGTCGGCCACCGCGCGGCGGGCGATGGACAGCAACCAGGTGCGGGCCGAGGCGCGCCCCTCGAAACCCGGCAGGCTGTCGAGGGCCCGTACGAACGTGTCCTGAGTCAGATCGTGCGCGGTCTGGGGGTCGCCGCTGAGATGGGCGACGTAGCGCAGTACGTCGCCGTGGAGCGCACGGACGAAGTACTCGGTCGCGTGGGGATCGCCGTTTCGGGCGGCCAGTGCCCAGGCGGTGGCGGAGGCGTCCGCCGCGGCACGCTCCGCCCGGTGGGGAGCGGGCAGCACAGAAGTGATCACGTGGTGTCCTTCTCGGGTCGTCCGGGGCCGACGTCCCGCGATGGGGCACGGCTCTCCGGCACATGGGGTGCGGCCGTACGCGATGGGTACGGCGATGCCCGGGGCCCGGCGCGCGCTCGTCGGACCGCACGAAGTGGTGTGCGGCCCTGGGAAGTTCCGTGCCGCGACGCGGCATGACGAAGTGCGGGAGAGCCCCCGGTGGATCCGGCTGTCTCAGATGACAGCGGCGCCCGTGGGCGGTCCCCGAGAGGTGATGGAGTAGCAGAGAAGGAAGCGGGCCAGGGACGACCGGTACTCGACGGTGCGGCGCCTGCGCACGGACGGACGGCCGGCCGGTACCGGCAGCGCCAGCAGCAACCGCAGGGGTGCGGCCAGCCGTGCTGCCGCCGCCCGCAGGACGCGGAAGACGGCGCGTTCGCCGTGGGCGAGCCACAGCCCGCACAGGACCGCGGCGACGAGGTGGGCGGCGAGCATGCCGAACGAGGCGCTGCCCGTCATGGTGTGCGCGTGCCCCATGTCGGCCGAGCCGCGAGCCATCTGTGCCATGCCGCTCATGTCCATGGCGTCCATGGACATGGAGCCCGAGGAACTCATGTCCGTGCCGCCCATGTCGGCCGACGCGGTACCGCTCCCGGGCATCAGGGTCTGGCCCAGGGAGAAGGTCTCGTGGAGCGCCGTCTGGGCGGCGACCACCACCGTGACGATCAGCCCGCGCCCGCGCTCACGGCCGGCCAGGAACCAGCCGGCCGTGCCGGTCGCGGCGGCACCGGCGCCCATGGTCCACCAAGGGACGGGAGCGCCGGACATCATCACGTGGCCGAGGGCGGCGAGCAGCACGCAGACGGCGGCGAACACACCCGCCCGCAGCGTGCGGCACCACCCTCCGACAGTCATAGCGCGCCCATCTTTGCACCCGACGTCCGATCCTCATCAGGGGGTACGGGCGCACACCGGGTCCTCGACTCACCGCGGATGCAGTGACTCATGTCACACGACAACTCCGGGAACTCGATGGCGGTTCGGGACGACTACTGGAGCGAGACGGTGCCGGGAGAGGGCGACGCCACCGGGGGCACGGGGTGCGGTGACCTGGCCCCGCGACCGCGTCCTCGCGCGGGTCGCCAGGCACGCAGCCGCAAGCTGTTGCACACCACCAGCACGGAGCCGGCGGACATCGCGGCGGCGGCGATCATGGGGTTGAGCAGCCCGACCATCGCGAGCGGCACGGTGACGACGTTGTAGCCGAAGGCCCACACCAGGTTGGCGCGGATCGTTCCGAGGGTGCGCCGGGCCAGCCGTACGGCGTCGGCGAGCGCCTCGATGTCCCCGCGCACCAGCGTCAGGTCGGCGGCCCCGATGGCCACGTCCGTGCCGGTGCCCATGGCGATGCCCAGGTCGGCGCAGGCGAGCGCGGCGGCGTCGTTCACGCCGTCACCGACGATCGCGACCCGGTAGCCCTCCTGCTGCAACTGCCGCACCAGAGCGGCCTTGTCCGCCGGAGAGCAACGGGCGTGCACGTCCTCGATGCCGAGGGCGTCGGCCACCGCCTGCGCGGGCGCCTCGCGGTCGCCGGTGGCGAGTACGGGCCGGATGCCGAGGCTCCGAAGCTGGTCTACGGCATGGTGACTACCGGGACGTACAAGGTCTCCGACGGCGATCAGCGCTTCGGCGCGGCCGTCGACGCGCACGAGGACGGCCGTGTGCGCGGCGTGCTCGGCCGTCGCCAGGGCCTCGGCCAGCACGTGGGGCAACTCGCCGTCGGGCACGACGACTTCGACCGTTCGGCCCTCCACCAGGCCCTTGACACCCTGCCCCGTTGTGGCCATGAAATCCCGCACCGGGGGCGGCGGTTCCTCTCCCCCCCGAGCGGCGCGCGTACGCGGCGATCGCCCGGCCGAGCGGATGCTCGGACCCCTGTTCCACCGCCCCGGCCAGCCGCAGCACCGCATCCTGCCCCAACTCGCCGGGCAGCGTGGTGACTTGGGCGACGCTCATGCGGCCTGAAGTCAGGTGCCAGTCTTGTCCAGCAGGACCGTGTCCAGGTGGCCAGACCCAGCGCGGACGGGCAGGCCACCACGAGGACGGCCACGCAGGCGGTGAGCGACGCCTGCGGGTCGGCGCCGGCTCCGAGCCAGAACCCGAGGACGGCCACCGCGATGCTCAGCACGACGGGTACGAAGACTCCGGCCACCGCGTCGGCCAACCGCTGTGCCCGGGCCTTGCCCGCCTGCGCGTCGGTGACCAGCCTTGTGATCCGAGCGAGTTGGGTGTCCTGCGAAGCACGGCAGTTGAAGCCCTTTCGCTCCAGTAGTCGGCAGGGCGAAGGGCCGAGTTCCGGTGCCCAGCCATGACGTAGGTCACAGGTTGCTTCATCCCGTGAGGCCGCCGAGTTCACCCAATGGCGGAAAACGGACCGAGCGCGGTGATCTTCTCGATCACCGCGCTCGCCATGGGGAGTCGGTCACGCCGGAACGGGGTCCGGCTCCTGTGACGGGGTGGTGGAGTCGGAGCGCGCGGGCTGGAGGAGACGTTCGGCGAGTGGAGCGAAGATCAGGCCGAGGGCCGTCCAGAGGACGAGTTGCGCGGCGACGGAGTAGAAGCGGAAATTGAAGAGCACGTCGGCCGGGAAGCCCGGGTAGACGATGGTGCCCTTCGAGTCCTTCAGCGGCAGCGGCGTCTCGGTGGCCTGGTTGCCGAAGTTGGCCTTGTTGTACGAGAGATGGCCGAGCTGCGGCAGGAGCAGCATGACGATCCCGATCGCGACGACGAACGCGGCACCGGCCAGGAGAGTGGCGTTCCAGTTGCCGAAGCGTGCCTGGAGCCGCTTGCCGAGGTAGACGGCGCCCGCGAGGAAGGCGACGGAGCACACGATCATGATCAGGTACAGGGCGCTGCGCTGCTGGATGGTCTCTTCGTGGCCGATCGCGGGCGGGTTGGCCGGGTATTTCAGGAACGGCACCAGGTACATGCCGAGGAAGCCGCCGCCGGCGACGAGAAGCGCCAGGTTGCGCGCCCGCAGACCGCCGGTGCGGCCGAGGCAGACGGTGTAGGCGACGGCGAACAGCGCGCCCATCGCCATACCGAAGAAGACCATGCCGACGCCGATGCCCACATTGGCTTGGATGGTGCGGCTGAACAGGTCGGGATCCGCGCCCTCGACGGGCAGCCCGGCGGCCTTGTCCAGGGCGTTCTGGGCGGCGTCACGACCGCTCTCGTAGTCGATCGCTTTCGCGATCTGTGGTTCGGCGAAGATCCGCGCGAACACGAAGGCGAGCAGGCCCGCGACTGCGCCGGCGAGCACGCCGCGCAGTATGAGCTTCTTTTCCATGTCGAGTTGTCCGTACGTCCAGGTGCCGGCGGAGGGTCAGTGGCAGGGGAAGCCGAGGAAGTGGCGGGCGTCGTGGACGAACTCGTGGACGTGCATGTCGTTCCCGAACACCGACACGGCGCCCTGGTCGACGCCGATGAAGTAGTAGACGGCCAGCGCGATCAGCGCGGTGCCGACCAGCCAGACGATCGACTTCGAGATCGGCAGGACAACCGGCGTGGACACCGGACGGGATGTGGAAATGCTGCTCAAGGTGAGCCCTCCTTCGGGATCGTGCGTCCCTTGCGTGTACGGGCGAGTGAGGGTTCAGTGTCTGACTCGCCCACCACCTTCCGGCGGCGGGCTCACAGTGGCGCGACCGTGCTGGAATTCCACCAGCTTCCTTATGCCTTCACTACAGGGGGAGAGTACGGCGGGTCGCTCCGGACCGTCAATCAGGCCTGTGCCGGGATGAGCGACCTGTGGGCGTCACACGGGTGGCGCATCCGCGTGGCGGCGCGGACGGCAGCCGCTTACTACTGGACAGGATCAGCTGGTTCATCGCGCTTCGGGGGGCGATAGCAGCATCAGCCTCTTCATGGAGCCGAGCATGACCACCCGCTCTTTCCCGCCCAGCCCGGACCAACCCGAAATACCTCACGGCAGCGCAGTCCACCCGCTCGCACTCTCCGACGGAGGGCCCGCCGACGGATCGCCGCCGACAACACGTCCGTCGCAGGAGGGTCCCGCGCAGCCCGGCCCCGAGGGTGAGTACGTCGATCCGATGCACAGCCTGGTGCATGCCGCCGTCGCCGACCGGCCCCTGGAAGAGGTCCTCCAGCTCATCACCTTGCTGGAGCAGTCACCGAAGTACGCGCAGGCCACCGTCGACGCCCTGCGGGCGATCGGTGTGGACCGGTCCGTGGAGGACGTGACGCGCCTGGTGACCCTGCTGACACAGCCACCACGCCATCCCGACTCCGCCGACGAGACGATCCGCGCGGCGGCCGAATCCCGGCCCGTGGAGGACGTCACCCGGCTGATGGCCCTGCTGCACCGGGCTCCGCTGGAGCCGCACTGCGGCGAGGAGGCGGTACGGGCCGCGGCCGGCAGGCCCGTCGAGGAACTCGTCCAGTTGATCGGCCGCCTGGCCGAGGAACAGGACACACCCGTCCAGGTCTCGGGAGCGGCGGCGAACCGGTCCACCGCTCCGGCCAGTGCCAGGTCGGAGGCGGCCGGGCAAGTCCCGCCAGGCACGCACAGGCCGGAGCAGCCGG
>NZ_JAWOAI010000261.1:0-13777 GCF_033194735.1 Streptomyces sp. W16 | reverse complement strand
GAGGGCCGCGACCAGGCCCGCCGTCGCCGCCGCGCCGCACACCGACGGCAGGCGCAGGGCCACCTCGCCGGGGTGGACGGCGAGGACGGCGTGCATGAACAGGTAGTACAGGCCGTGCACCGCGTCCACGCCGTGCAACAGCCGCCAGATCTGCGGCACCGTGCGCCGCCCCACCAGGAACGTGACGCCCTCGTCGCCCCACATGCCGCCGCGGTCGAGACCCCACAGCCCCAGCGCGAGCATGACGGCCACCGGCACGACCACGGCCACGGCCTCCGCACGCGTCCGTCGCCCGTGCCCGTACTCACCCTCACCTTGGCTGTCCACCTGGCTGATTTTGTACTGTTAGCAAGCTCTTACCGACGATTGACGGTGTATTAGCATTCCTGCGGCATTCACCCGGCTTACGATCCGCCATGATGAACGCCGTCCGCAGACACCGCCTCCTCGCCCTCACACTCGCCTGGCTCGCCACCCGCGCCGGAATGCTGCTGCTCCTCGCGTACAACGGCCTGCCCCTGCTCGGCCGGGGCGCGGTCGCCCGGGAGGTGTGGCGCCTCTACTACCACTGGTACGGCGTCCTGTCGCAGGGCGCGTTCCCGGCGCACGACCACCTCTGGCAGTACCCGCCGGGCGCCGGCCCGGTCCTGCTGGCCCCCGCGCTGCTGCCGGGCCTGACGTACTTCCAGGCATTCGTCGCCTTCACCCTCGCCACCGACGCGCTGATCACCGTGGTCCTGTCCCGCGCGGGCACCCGCCCCGGCCACAGCCTGCGCGGCGCCGCCTACTGGATCGCCTGCCTCCCCCTCCTCCTGCACATGCCGCTCGTCCGCTACGACGTGCAGGTCACGGCGTTCGCCGTCATCTCCCTGTTGACGTTGTCGCGCTCCACGCGTGCGTGCGGCGCGTTCGCGGCGCTGGGCGCACTGGTGAAGGTGTGGCCGGCGCTGGTGCTGCTGGGGGTGCCGAGAGGGCGGGCGACGCGGTCGGTGTGGTCGTGGGCGGTGGGGACGGGGGCCTTGTCGCTCATGACGCTCGTAGCCCTGTTCAACAATCCTTTCGCCTTCTTGCGCCAACAGGGCGGCAGAGGCGTACAGATCGAGTCACTGGGCGGCACAGCCCTCGGCCTGGCCACCCACGCCGGCTGGCCGGGCCGGGCGCGCTACCAGTACGGCGCGATGGAGTTCACGGGACCGCACGTCTCCGCCGTCGCCGACGCCTCCCTCGCGCTCACGGCGGTCGCCTTCGGGTTCCTGCTGCTGTGGCGGATCCGGGCCCGCCGCTGGACCGACGCGACCCCCTACGACGCCGCGCTGAGCGCCGTCCTGCTGTTCACCGTGACCAGCCGGGTGATCAGCCCCCAGTACATGATCTGGCTGCTCGGCCTGGCCGCCGTCTGTCTGACCTCCCGGCACACCGTGCAGCGCCCGGTGGCCGCGCTGATCGTGGCGGCGACCGCGATCAGCGCCGTCGAGTTCCCCGCCCTGTACGGCGACGTCATCCACAGCACGTGGACGGGCTGCGCCCTGATGGTCGTGCGCAATGGTCTGCTGGCCGCCGCGGCCGTCCTCTCCTTCGTCCGACTGTGGCGGTCGTCGAGGCAGGTTCCGACGACGCCGCACGCGCGCGTGCGGCCCTCCGGCCCGCACGGGGAGTCCCAGCAGCTGACCGCGGCACACTCCGGCGCCTGATTGACTGGGGCCCGGGGAGCGTGAGGGACGCGCCACCACGGATCGAGTGACATCCAGTGACGGAGGGGACTGCCGCACATGACCTGGCTGATCACCGGCGGAGCCGGCTACATCGGGGCGCACGTCGTGAGGGCGATGACCGAAGCGGGCGAACAGACCGTCGTCTACGACGACCTGTCCACCGGCATCGCCGCACGCGTGCCCGACGGCGTGCCCCTGGTGCTGGGTTCCACCCTGGACGCGGAACTCGTGGCCCGCACCCTCGCCGACCAGGACGTCACCGGAGTCGTCCACCTGGCGGCGAAGAAGCAGATCGGCGAGTCGGTGGACATGCCGTTGCACTACTACCGGGAGAACGTCGAGGGCCTGCGCGTCCTCCTGGAGGCGGTGACCACGGCGGGCGTCCCGTCCTTCGTGTTCTCGTCCTCGGCGGCCGTCTACGGCATGCCGGACGTGGAGCTGGTCACCGAGGAGACGCCGTGCGTGCCCATGTCG
This sequence comes from Streptomyces sp. W16, assembly GCF_033194735.1. Lineage (NCBI taxonomy): Bacteria > Bacillati > Actinomycetota > Actinomycetes > Kitasatosporales > Streptomycetaceae > Streptomyces > Streptomyces sp. W16. The sequence continues at coordinate 11,591 of NZ_JAWOAI010000261.1, read as the reverse complement.
CCGTACGGCGAGACGAAGCTCGCCGGTGAGTGGCTGGTCCGCGCGACGGGCCGGGCAACCGGCCTGTCCACGGCCTCCCTGCGCTACTTCAACGTGGCCGGATCCGCCGCCCCCGAACTCGCCGACGTCGGTGTCTACAACCTCGTCCCCATGGTCTTCGAGAAGCTCACCGAGAACGCGCCCCCGCGCATCTTCGGCGACGACTACGCCACCCCGGACGGCACCTGCGTCCGCGACTACATCCACGTCGTCGACCTGGCCGAGGCCCACGTCGCCGCGGCCCGCGCCCTCCAGGCCTCCCCCGGCCGCGCCCTCACCCTCAACATCGGCCGCGGGGAAGGCGTTTCGGTCCGCGAGATGATCGACCTCATCAACGCGATCACCGGCTACGACCGTCCCCCGACCGTCCACCCCCGCCGCCCCGGCGACCCGGCCCGCGTCGTCGCCTCCGCCGACCGCATCACCACCGAACTGGGCTGGAAGGCCAAGCACGACGTCCAGGACATGATCGCGTCGGCGTGGGAGGGGTGGGTGCGGTTGCATCCGGGGGCGGCGCGCGCTTGATGGACGGTTTCTCCAGGGCGGAGCGCGCGGTGGGCGCCGTGCTCGGCTCCGCCGTGGGCGACGCGCTGGGCGCGCCCTTCGAGTTCGGTCCGGAAGGCGCCTTCTCCGCCCGCTTTCCGGTCTCCGGTCACGGCGGCGAGATGTGCGGGGGCGGCGGCTGGGACCCGGGCGAGGCCACCGACGACACGCAGATGGCCGTACTCGTCGCGGAGTCGCTGCTGGAGTGCGACGGACTCCAACTCCCGGACATGTTCCGGCGGTTCCGGCGATGGGCAGCCGCCGACCCGAAGGACATCGGCCTGCAGACCGAGGCCGTACTGAGCAGCGGCGACCCCTGGGACCTGGCCGCCGCGCTCCACTTCCAGACCAGCCAACGGGGCGCCGGGAACGGTTCGTTGATGCGTGCCGCGCCGTCGTCGGTGTACTTCGCGCGCGCGGGCCGCGACGCCACGATGGACGCCGCCCGCCGCATCGCCGCGCTCACCCACGGAGACCGCGCGGCTTGGGAAGGCACCGCCGTCTTCCACGAGTTGGTGCGGGTCGCAGTGGACGGCGGCGACCCGCTCGACGCCGTCGAGGAGGCCCTCAGGTCCGTCCACCCCGACCACCGGGAGCGGTACGCCGTCGTCCTCTCCCCCGACTGGCACCCCGACCGGGCAACGGAGTTCAACGGCGCCGTCTGGCCCTGCCTGGCCTCCGCCGTCTGGTCCCTACGGGCCACCTCCTCCTACGAGGACGCCCTGCGCGCCGCGATCGACCTCGGCGGTGACACGGACACCGTCGCCGCCGTGACGGGCGGGCTCGCTGGGGCGGCGTACGGGAGCGCGGCCATCCCCGAGCGCTGGACCGGGGCCCTGCACGTACCGCTGCCGGGGTTCGGTGGGCGGGTGCTTCTGGCACCTGAACTCGCCGAACTGGCACGGCGGTTGGACCAACGGGGCGGCTGAGTCGGGGGCCGGCGGTGAGGCGAGGGCCGGGCGGTGAATCGGGGGCCAGTCGCCGAGTCGGGGCTGGCTGCCGAGCCGAGGACTGGTCGCTGAGTCGGGGCTGGTCTGCGGGCCGTCGGCAACGGCAACAACCCGTTACAGGAGGCGGCTGAGCCCTACAGCGCCTTGAGCCCCTCCGTGGTGGCCCGGGCCAGCGCCCCCAGGTATCCCTTCGGCAGCTTCGGGCTGCGGATCACCACGGCACGCCAGTACAGGGGGCCGGAGATCAGGTCCAGCGCCAGGTCCTCGTCCATGCCGGGGCGGATCTCACCACGGTGTTCCGCCGCCGCGAGGATCTTGCTGGCCACACCCTCCTGCCCCTCGCGCAACGCCTTCTGCATCGCGTCGGCGATCTCCGGATTCCGGGCCGCCTCGGCCTGAAGGTCCGGGATGATCTGCGAGGCCACCGGGTGACGCAGGGCCCGCGACGTCACCTCATACAGCATCCGGAGGTCACCCTCCAGCGAGCCGGTGTCCGGCGTCGGCAGCCCCATCACCGCGATCGCCGACACGACATCGAGCACCAGGTGCAGCTTCGAACGCCAGCGGCGATACACCGCCGTCTTGCCCACCCCCGCGCGGCGCGCGATCCCCTCGATCGACATCCGGGCATACCCGACCGCCGCCAACTCCTCGAAGACCGCCGCCCGAATGGCTTCGGTCACATCCTCGCGGAGTACGGCCGCCCCGGCGGGGGTTCGGCGGCGCTGACGTGTCTTGGGCTCGTCGGCGTTCGTCGTCATAGCTCAAGCATAGGGGCGTTGCGACGAAACGGTTGCGTTCCGACGCGGATGGCGCGTCGCGACGAAACGGACTCGTCGTAACGCGGGCGGTGGCCGGCGGCCGGTTGCGGGGGCGGGCGGGCGACGGCGGCGGGGCGGGACGGGTGCGTTGCGACGCTACCGGCCCGTCGTGGGGACGGAACCGGCTCGTCGTGGGGACGGAACCGGCTCGTCGTGGGGACGGAGCCGTCCCGTCGCCGCAACGACCCCGTCCCGTCGTCGCGACGAAACCGTCCCGTCCCGACGACGAAACCGTCCCGTCCGCCCGACGAACCGGACCCGTCCCCACGACGCTACCGGCCTGTCCCCACAACGCGCCCACCCCGTCCCATCCAGCGCGCATCGACGCAACAGGCCCGTCCCGACGCAAACCCCACGACCCTAACGACCCGATCACATCCGTCACGACGAAACGGTTGCGTTCCGACGCCGAATCGGCCTACGCTCACGTTGCGACGATACGGTCCCGTCCCGACGTAAGAGAACGTAAAGAGAAGCGTAAGGAAACGCCGGGCAACGGAACACGGCAGCCGGACGCGCGCACCCCCTCCCCCCGAGCGAAAGCAGCGGATGTGAGCCAGGTCCTCCACACACCGCCCCATTCGCCGGCCCCGGCCGACGAAGACGACCTCGCGGCGCTCGCCGCCCGCCACGGCCTCACGGTCAGTGGCGCCCGCCCCTCCCTGACCGAGTATGTGCGGCAGTTGTGGGAGCGACGCCACTTCATCACCGCGTTCGCCACCGCCAAGCTGACCGCGCAGTACAGCCAGGCGAAGCTGGGCCAGGTCTGGCAGGTGATGACGCCGCTGTTGAACGCGGCGGTGTACTACTTCATCTTCGGTGTGCTGCTGGGCACCAAGAAGCATGTGCCGGACTACATCCCGTTCCTGGTGACGGGCGTGTTCATCTGGACGTTCACGCAGAGCTCGATCATGGCGGGCACGCGGGCGATCTCCGGCAACCTCGGCCTGGTCCGGGCGCTGCACTTCCCGCGGGCCGCGCTGCCGATCTCGTTCGCGCTGCAGCAGCTCCAGCAGCTGCTGTTCTCGATGGCGGCCCTCTTCGTCATCCTGATCTGCTTCGGCGTGCCGGTCAGCGTCTCCTGGCTGCTCGTGATCCCCGCGCTGTTCCTGCAGTTCACGTTCAACGCGGGCGTCTCGATGGTCATGGCGCGGATGGGCGCGAAGACTCCGGACATCGCCCAGCTGATGCCCTTCATCCTGCGCACCTGGATGTACCTCTCCGGTGTCATGTGGAGCATCTCCAAGCTGACCAAGGGCGACAACCTGCCGCACCTGGTGACGATCGCACTGGAGACCAACCCGGCAGCCGTCTACATCGACCTCATGCGCTACGCGCTGATCGACAGCTTCCACTCCAGCCAGCTCCCCCCGCACGTGTGGGCGGCGGCGACGGGCTGGGCGCTGCTGGCCGGCGTCGGCGGCTTCATCTACTTCTGGAAGGCTGAGGAGACGTACGGCCGTGGCTGAGCAGACCATCGAGTACCACACCGAGCGGACCCCTGTGGCCGCGGACAGCACCATCCCCACCGTCGTCTGCGACGGCGTCGACATCATCTACCGGGTCAACGGGACCGGCGCCGGACGCGGCTCCGCGACCGCCGCACTCAACCGCATGCTGCGCCGCGAGAAGGCCGAGAAGGCGGCGGGCGTGCGCACGGTGCACGCGGTCAAGAAGGTGTCCTTCGTCGCCTACAAGGGTGAGGCGATCGGGCTCATCGGCACCAACGGCTCCGGCAAGTCGACCCTGCTCAAGGCGGTCGCCGGCCTGCTCCCGGTCGAGAACGGCCGCATCTACACCCACGGTCAGCCCTCCCTCCTCGGCGTCAACGCGGCGCTGATGGGTGACCTGACTGGCGAGCGCAACGTCTATCTCGGCGGCCTGGCCATGGGCATGTCCCGGGAGCAGGTCAAGGAGCGCTACCAGGGCATCGTCGACTTCTCCGGGATCAACGAGAAGGGCGACTTCATCACGCTCCCCATGCGGACGTACTCCTCCGGCATGGGCGCCCGGCTGCGGTTCTCCATCGCCGCCGCCAAGGACCACGACGTACTCCTGATCGACGAGGCGCTGGCGACGGGCGACCGGTCGTTCCAGCGGCGTTCCGAGGAGCGGATCCGCGAGCTGCGGCAGCACGCGGGCACGGTCTTCCTGGTCAGCCACAACAACAAGTCGATCCGCGACACCTGCGACCGCGTGCTGTGGCTGGAGCGCGGCGAGCTGCGGATGGACGGGCCGACCGAAGAGGTCCTGGAGGCCTACGAGGCCTTCACGGGCGGCGCCGACAAGCCCAAGGAGAAGACCGGCCAGGTCGCCTAGACGTCCTCGTCCTGGAACACCCAGGTGCGGTAGACCAGGAAGCGGAACGCGGACGCGAGCACGATCGACAGGGCCTTCACGGCATTCGCCTCAAGCGGACCGTGGAGGCCCAGCCCGTGGTAGCCGACGTAGAAGAGTCCGCTCTCCATGAGTACGCCGATGCCGCTGAAGGCGAAGAACAGCGCGATGCGGCGGGCGCCGGGGGCGTCGCGGTCGCGGTAGGTGTAGTAGCGGAAGCCGAGATAGTTGGCGCCCATGGCGACACAGCTGGCCAGGACGGTCGCGAGCATCGCGGGCCAGCGCAGGCCGTGCAGCAGGGCGTTGAAGACCGCGAAGTTGACGAGGACGCCGCTGCCGCCGACGATCCCGAATTTCACGACTTCCAGGACAACCTTCCGCACCGGCCGGACGGGGGCGGCGGTCGCGCGTTCCTCGGCGAGGTTCAGAGTCACGTCTCAAGGCTTAGCGGGGCAGAGTAAGTCCTTCCCCTGATTACGCCTAAGGCACTCCATGAAAACGGCGCCCCGAGCCATTGCGGCCCGGGGCGCCTGTGTCGTCGTAGGAACTACAGAGCCTTCACAGCGACTACGAGTGCGTGCGCAGCAGCGTCCGCATCGTCCGCATCGCCACCGACAGGTTGGCGAGGTCGAACATCTCCGAGCCCTGGATCTCGTCCAGGGTGGTGCGGGCGCGGCCGAGGATCGCGGTGTTCTTCTTCTCCCACGCGGCGAAGCGCTGTTCGGGGGTCGAGGTGCCGTTGCCGGTGGTGAGGATGTCGGCCGTGAGCGCCGCGTGGGCCGCGTACAGGTCCTCGCGGATGGAGGCGCGGGCCATGGACTGCCAGCGGTCGGCGCGGGGCAACTCGATGATGCGGTCCATGAGTTGGGTGATGTGGAGGCGGTCGGCGAGGTCGTAGTAGACCTCGGCGACGTCCATCGGGTCCTTGCCCGTGCGGTCGGCCACCGAGACGATGTCGAGCGCCGGGAAGGCGGAGGAGAAGCCGGCGACGCGGGTGGCGAGTTCGGCGGGGACACCGGCGCCGGTCAGCTCGTCGTAGATCTCCTGGTACCAGTCCAGGTCCGCGCCGCGCAGCAGCTTGGGCAGCTGGGACCAGACCTGCTCGACGCGCTCGCCGAAGAAGTCGACGGTCTCGGCGAGCTGGAGCGGCTGCGGCCGGTTGTTGAGCAGCCAGCGGGTGCCACGCTCGCACAGGCGGCGCGAGTGCAGGCGGATACGGGTCTGGACGGGCGCCTCGACGGTGTTGTCGAGCGCCTCGACGCCGTCCCACACCTCGGCGGCGTCGAAGATCGCGCGGGCCGCGGTCTGCGCCCGGACGATCTCCTCCAGGGAGGCCCCGGTCTCCTCACGGAGGCGGTGCAGGAAGCTCGTACCGCCTGTGTTGACCGTGTCGTTGACGAGGACCGTGGTGACGATCTCGCGGTGCAGCGCGTGGGTGTCGATCTGCTCGGCGAACTTCTCGCGCAGCGCGGTCGGGAAGTAGGCGTGCAGCAGGGTGCGCAGGTAGGGGTCGTCGGGCAGCGTGGTGTGCAGCAGTTCGTCGGCGACCGTGATCTTCGTGTACGCCAGCAGGACTGCCGTCTCGGGACTGGTCAACCCCTGTCCCTGGGCGAGGCGTTCGCGGATCTGGCGGTCGGTGGGCAGGAACTCCAGGGCCCGGTCGAGGTGGCCCTCGCGGACCAGGGTGCGCATGAAGCGCTGCTGGGCGTGGAGCATGTCCTTGGACTGGGCGAGCGCGTTGGCGATCGCGGTGTTCTGCGCGTAGTTGTTGCGCAGGACGAGCGCGCCGACCTCGTCGGTCATCTCGGCGAGGATCTTGTTGCGCTGCTTGACGGTCATGTCGCCGTCGGTGACCAGGCCGTTGAGCAGGATCTTGATGTTCACCTCGTGGTCGGAGGTGTCCACGCCCGCGCTGTTGTCGATGGCATCGGTGTTGATCTTGCCGCCCTGCTGGGCGAACTCGATCCGGCCGAGCTGGGTCAGGCCCAGGTTGCCGCCCTCGCCGACGACCTTGACGCGCAGGTCGGCGCCGTCGACCCGGATCGCGTCGTTGGCCTTGTCGCCGACGTCCGCGTGGGACTCGGTGCTGGCCTTGACGTAGGTGCCGATGCCGCCGTTCCACAGCAGGTCGACCCGCGACTTGAGGATCGCCTTCATCAGGTCGGCCGGTGTCATCTTGGCGACCTTGTCCTCGATGCCGAGGGCCTCGCGGACGTGTGCGTTGACGGGGATCGCCTTCGCGGTGCGCGGGAAGACACCGCCGCCGGCCGACAGCAGGTCGGTGTTGTAGTCGGCCCAACTGGAGCGCGGCAGCTCGAACATGCGGCGCCGCTCGGCGTACGAGACGGCCGCGTCCGGGGTCGGGTCGAGGAAGATGTGCCGGTGGTCGAAGGCGGCGACCAGGCGGATGTGCTCGCTGAGGAGCATGCCGTTGCCGAACACGTCACCGGACATGTCGCCGACACCGACGACCGTGAAGTCCTCGCTCTGTGTGTCGACGCCCAGCTCCCGGAAGTGCCGCTTGACGGACTCCCAGGCACCGCGCGCGGTGATGCCCATCTTCTTGTGGTCGTAGCCCGCGCTGCCGCCGGAGGCGAAGGCGTCACCGAGCCAGAAGTTGTAGCTCTCGGCCACTCCGTTGGCGATGTCCGAGAAGGTCGCGGTGCCCTTGTCGGCGGCGACGACGAGATACGTGTCGTCCTCGTCGTGCCGGACGACGTCCGCCGGAGGGACTACCTCGCCGGCCACCAGGTTGTCGGTGATGTCGAGCAGGGCCGAGATGAACATCTTGTAGCTGGCGATGCCCTCGGCGAGCCACGCGTCCCGGTCCACGCTCGGGTCCGGCAGCTGCTTGGCGACGAAGCCGCCCTTGGCGCCGACCGGCACGATGACGGTGTTCTTCACCATCTGCGCCTTGACCAGGCCGAGGATCTCGGTACGGAAGTCCTCCCGCCGGTCCGACCAGCGCAGACCACCGCGCGCGACCTTGCCGAAGCGCAGGTGCACGCCCTCGACACGCGGCGAGTACACCCAGATCTCGTACGCCGGTCGCGGCGCGGGCAGGTCAGGGATGGCCTGCGGGTCGAACTTCATCGAGACGTACGCGTGCGCGTGCCCGCCGAGCGCCTCCTGGAAGAAATTGGTGCGCAGGGTCGCCTTGATGACGGTCAGGAAGGACCGCAGGATGCGGTCCTCGTCGAGGCTCGCCACCTGGTCGAGCGCCGCGTCGACCTCTTCGAGGAGGGCGTCCACGATCTCGCGCCCGGCGCGCTGCCGGTCCGGCGACATCCGCGCCTCGAACAGGGAGACGAGCAGCCGGGTGGTGTGGACGTTGTTGCGGAGGGTGTCCTCCATGTAGTCCTGGCTGAAGGTCGAACCGGCCTGCCGCAGGTACTTGGCGTACGCCCGCAGCACCATCGCCTGCCGCCAGTCGATCCCGGCGCTCAGCACCAGCGCGTTGAACCCGTCGTTCTCCGCCTGCCCGGTCCAGGTCGCGGCGAACGCCTCCTGGAACCGCTCCCGGCCGTCCTCACCGAGGTAGTCCCCGTTGCCGTTCTGCGACTTGGGCATCCGCAGCCCGAAGTCGTAGATCCACGCCGTCGTACGGTTCGAGCAGCGCAGTTCGTACGGCCGCTCGTCGACGACCTCGACGCCGAGGCGGCTGAGGACCGGCAGCACCGCGGAGAGGGAGACCGAGGCGCCCTTGCGGTAGATCTTGAAGCGGCGCTCGTCGGGGGCGGCGCCCACCGGCTCGTAGAGGCTGAGCGCGAAGGCCTGCTCCTCGGTGAGCTGTTCCAGGTGGACCAGGTCGGCGACGGCGGCGCGCGGGTTGTGGTCGGCCTTGTAGCCCTCGGGGAAGGCGTTGCCGTAGCTGCGCAGGAGTTCGGCGGCGCGCTCCTCGCCGCACTCGGCGTTCAGTGCCTCGCCGAAGCCGTCGGCCCAGGAGCGGGCGGCCTCCACCAGGCGGGCCTCGATGCGGTCCTTGTCGGCGTCGGACAGCTCCGGCAGCTCGGTGCCCTGCGGGACGCGGACCACGAAGTGCAGCCGGGAGAGGATCGACTCGGTGTTCCAGGCCGTGAAGTCGACGCTGTTGCCGTCGAGTTCTTCTTTAAGGATGTCGATGATCCGGAGGCGGACGCCGGTGGTGTAGCGGTCGCGCGGGAGGTAGACGAGGGCCGAGTAGTAGCGGCCGTACTCGTCCTGGCGCAGGTAGAGGCGCAGCCGCCGGCGTTCCTGGAGGTAGAGCACGGACGTGACGATCGAGCGGAGTTCGTCGACCGGGGTCTGGAACAGCTCGTCGCGCGGGTACGTCTCCAGGATCTGCAGCAGGTCGCGCCCGTCATGGCTGTTGGGCGAGAAGCCTGCGCCCTCCAACACCTCGTCAACTGTGCGCCGGATCACCGGAACCCGGCGGACGGACTCGGTGTAGGCGGCCGAGGAGAACAGACCCAGGAAGCGGCGCTCGCCGACGACCTCGCCGTTCTCGTCGAACTTCTTCACACCCACGTAGTCGAGATACGACGGCCGGTGCACCGTGGAGCGGCTGTTGGCCTTCGTCAGGACGAGGAGCTTGTGCTCGCGGGCCTTGGCGCGGGCGTCGGCCGGGAGCCGCTCGAAGGACGGGCTCACCGGGTGGTGGTCCTCGCCGGCGTGGAGCGGGTCGGAGCGCAGGATGCCGAGGCCGGTGCCGGGGACGGCGGCGAGGGAGTCGTCCTCGCGGAGCTGATACTCGCGGTAGCCGAGGAAGGTGAAGTGGTCGGCGGCCAGCCAGCGCAGCAGCTCGCGGGCCTCGCCGACCTCGCTGGAGGGCAGGTCGGAGGCGGTCGGCTCGGCGGGCAGCTCGTCGGCCATCCGCAGCGCCAGGTCGCGCATCTTCTCCCAGTCCTCGACGGCCTCGCGAACGTCGGACAGGACGCGCAGCAGGTCGGCGGTGATCTGCTTCAGGTCGGCACGGTCGGTCTCGCGGTCGATCTGGACGTGGATCCAGGACTCGGTGTGCGCGTCGTGCGGCAGCTCGCCGGTGGGCGGGGTGGTGAGCACCTCGATGAGCTTGCCGGTGAGGTCGCGGCGGACGATGACCTGCGGGTGGATGACGACGTGGATGCCGCGGCCCTGACGGGTCAGTTCGTTGGTCACCGAGTCGACGAGGAAGGGCATGTCGTCGGTGACGACCTCGACGACGGTGTGGCTGCACGTCCAGCCGTTCTCCTCGACCGTCGGGGTGTGCACCCGTACGTTGGCCGTGCCCTGGGGTCGGGTCTCGGCCAGCCGGTAGTGGGAGTAGGCGGCACCGAAGACGTCGACCGGGTCGCGGTCGGCGAGGTCCTCCGGGGCGGTGTGCAGGTAGTAGCGCTGGAGGAACGCGAGCACGGTGTCCCGGTCCGGGGTGCCCTCGTCCGTCTTCCCGGTCGGTAGGTGCCCCCCGACCGGGCTGTTCTCAGCTACCCGGGCAGCCCGTTCGAGCAGCTCGGCCTTGGCTTCGTCCAGCTTGGTCTGCATTGTCCTCTGGCTCCTGTCGCGCGCCGTTGCGTGACGTAGAAGGAAGTACGGTGTCTTCCCCTGCGGCTCGACGCCACGGCCCGGGTTCTCCGGTCTGCTCCGACGCTATGCCGCAAGGTGAGATGAGCGGTGGGTTATCAGCCATTTTCGGCACGCCCGAAGGGTGTGACGCTGCTCTCTGCCGCGCCGGTACCGGGGGTGTGCACGGCGTCCCGGGAGCCCTTGGAGCTCCGTCCCGCCCGCGAGGGCCTGCCGTACAGGCCCGGGGACCAGCGACCGCCGCCCGGTCACGGATGTAGTCCGTGGTCGCCGGGCGCAGAGCAGGGGCGACGATGCCCCCGCGAAATATCGCGCTGATCACGCCACAAGGCTATCGCTCCTCACCGGGGGCTCGTCATGAGCCGGTTGTGTACAAAACAGAGGGTGGAACTTTGACGTTATGCACAGGGGCGTAGAGAGTGAAATCGTCGTATTCACGGGCAGTCGGGACGGTGACGGTGTGCGGGCGGCGAGGGCCCTTGGCAAGCGCCCGGGCGCGAGGCACGTTGCTCATGAGCCCTTGGACCCTTGAGCCCCTGAACCCGCGGGTCCATGACGCCCGGCGAAGACACATGCCACGGCCACGGAGGAGCGCACCGATATGACAGCGAAGATCCTCATCGTCACCGGCGACGCAGCGGAGTCGCTGGAGGTCCTCTACCCCTACCAGCGCCTGCGCGAGGAGGGCTACGACGTCCACATTGCCGCCCCCGAGCGCAAGAAGCTCCAGTTCGTCGTCCATGACTTCGAACCCGGCTTCGACACCTACACCGAGAAGCCCGGCTACACCTGGCCCGCCGATCTCGCCTTCTCCGAGGTCGACCCCGGCCAGTACGCGGCCCTCGTCATCCCCGGCGGCCGGGCCCCCGAGTACCTCCGCAACGATCCCGAACTCCGCAAGATCCTCAAGTCCTTCTTCGACACGGACAAGCCCGTGGCCCAGATCTGCCACGGCCCCCTGCTCACCGCCGCGATCGACGGCCTGCGCGGCCGGCGCGTCACGGCGTATCCCGCCCTCGAACTCGACATGCAGTCCGCCGGCGCGACCTTCCAGGACGCCGAGACCGTCGTCGACGGCACCCTGGTCTCCGCCCGCGCGTGGCCGGATCACTCCAGCTGGATGCGGGAGTTCCTCACGGTGCTGCGGGCGAAGGCGCCGGTGACATGACCTCGGGGCGGGGCGGCTGCGCAGGCAGCGTGCCCCGTCACACCGGCCGACAGGTCCCCCTACGCCGCCAGCCGCTCCGCCTCCGCGACAGCCTCGGCCAGCGAGTCCACCACAGGCACGCCGACCACTTCGAGGCTGGCCCGGCTGTGCGAACCGCCGGTGTACAGCACGGCCCGCGCCCCCACGTGCAGGGCG
>NZ_JAWOAI010000260.1:0-13797 GCF_033194735.1 Streptomyces sp. W16 | reverse complement strand
GCGCGGCCGGCACCGGCTCGGCGGACGGTACGGCGCCCCGGCCCGAGGAGCGGCTGGAGCGGGCCGTGCGGGCCGCCGAGCAGGCGTTGATCGAGTACGAGATCGCGGTGGACACCTTCCGCATCGAGGTCGAGAACTTCTCGCGGCTGCACCACCAGAAACTCGGCCCGATGTACACCCGCCTCGACGAGCTGGACGCGCGGATCGCCGAGGCCACGGCCGCACGCACCGGCGACCCCGAGGACATCCGCAGGGCGGACGAGGCCCGGGCCCGGGTGATGCCGATGCCGGCGGTCGAGGAGCTGTTCCACGGCTGGATGGACGGCGACGGCCTGTTCCCGGAGGCCGCGGCGATGCTCACGGACCAGCCGGTACGGCCCCCGCAGCGGGTGCGCCCCAGCGAGGAGGCCCGCAAGCTCTACCGCGAGCTGGCCCGCAAGGCCCACCCCGACCTGGCTCAGGACGACGACGAGCGCAAGCGGCGCGAGGAGTTCATCACCCGGGTCAACGCCGCCTACAGCCGAGGCGACGCCCCGCTGCTGCGCGAGCTGGCCGAGGAGTGGGCCGCGGGACCGGCACCGGCGGAGCGCGGCCCGAGCCCCAGCGAGGAGCTCTACGCCCGCCTCGAATGGCTCGCCCAGCGCAAGGAACTGCTCACTCTCGTCGCCCGCGAACTGGAGGAGGGTGCCATCGGCTCCATGCTCCGGATCGCCCCGGACGACCCCGACCGTCTCCTGGACGAGATCGCGGAGCAGTTGCTCGCCCAAGTCGCCGAGCGGGAGGCCGAGTTGGAGGCCCTGCTCGGGGAGCCCGACACGTCGGCAGGACCGTCGGGTAGCGTCGAGTCATGAGTTTCGGAGCTGGTGTGCCCACGGTCGAGGTCGGCGACCTCAAGGACGGCGACTTCCTGCTGGACGTCCGCGAGGACGACGAGTGGCAGGCGGGTCACGCCACGGGGGCGCTGCACATCCCCCTCAGCGATTTCGTGGCCCGGTACGGCGAGTTGACCGAGGCGGCGCCGCAGGACGGCAGGGTCCATGTGATCTGCCGCTCCGGCGGGCGCTCCGCCCAGGTCACGACGTATCTGACACAGCAGGGTATCGACGCCGTGAACGTCGACGGCGGCATGCAGATCTGGGCCGCCGCGGGCCGCCCCGTCGTCACGGACGAGGGACAGCCAGGCTTCGTGCTGTAGCCGTAGCCGTACTTGTGGTTGGCGGGAGCTAGGCCAGCGGATGGGCCGCCAGCAGGTCCCCCAGCGCTTCCTCGTGTGCCGCCGCCGGGCCGAGCGACAGCTCCAGGTGCTTGGCCCAGGCGTGGTACCGGTGCAGGGGGTATTCCGTGTCGGCGCCGAACCCCCCGTGCAGATGCTGCGCGGTCTGCACGACCCGTCGTACGCCCTCCGCCGCCCAGATCTTGGCCACGGCCAGGTCGGCGGCGGCGGGCAGCGCGCCCGGTGCGCCCGAGGCGATCCGCCACGCGGCCTGCCACAGCGTCGCCTCCATCGCGCGCAGGTCGATGTAGCGGTCGGCGGTCTGTACGGCGACGGCCTGGAAGGTCGCGACGGGGAACCCGAACTGCTCGCGCTTGCCCGTGTATTCGGCGGTCATGCGCAGGACGGCGGTGCCGAGCCCGAGGGCCAGCGCGCAGGTGCCGGCGGTCAGCAGGTCGCGCAGCCACTCCCAGGCGCCGTCGGCGTCGATGACGTCGACCACCGCGATCGGCACGGACTCCAGGCGCAGTTCGGCGAGCCGCTCGCCGGTGGTGGATATCTGCTCGGCGAGCACGACGCCGTCGCGGTCCGGGGCGACCAGCGCGAGGACGGTCCGGTCCGCGTCCGTGTGCGCCGGTACGACGACCAGGTCCGCGTTGTACGCCCACGGCACCGCCGTCTGCACCCCGTCCAGCAGCCACCGGTCGCCGTCCCGCCGTGCCGTCACGGCGAGCTCGGCCGGGTCGTGGCCGGTCCGTCCGTGCGCGGCGACGGTCAGTACGAGCTCGCCGCGGGCCGCCCGGGCGAGCAGGCCGGACCTCAACTCCTTGCTGCCGAAGGCCTGTACGGCCGCCGCGGCGGCGCTGCTCTCCAGGAGCGGCACCCTGGCCAGCACCTTCGCGGACTCCCGCAGGAGCAGACAGAGGGCGATGGCGTCCAGGCCCGCTCCGCCGTACTCCTCGTCGAGCAGCAGGCTCAGCAGGTCGGCCTCGGCGAGCCTGGCCCACAGCGCCCGGTCGAAGTCCTCGGCGACGGCACCCGTGATGTCCGCCGGACTGGGCACGGAGTCCGGCACGACATCGGCGAACACCCCCGCCGCGGCCTCGGCCGCCGCCTGCTGCTCCTCGCTGAAGGTGAAGTCCACGGTTCCCGTCCTTCCGCAAGACCTGATCTGACGGAGCGTCAAGATAGAACACGTTCTACAAGAAGGGAACGGTTCGGCCGGTCGCCCCATGCCTGCCGATCGTTCGGTTTGTCCGTTCCATGGTCGAATGCGCCGAGGTGGGCCGTCAACGGCTGTGGATAACCTGCGGGCAGCCGCTGTGGACAACATGACCACGTGCGTGGCCTGTGGGTATCAGGACTGTGCCCGGAGCGTGCGTCTGAGTACCGTTCCGTGCGACGGACAGGAATCGGAAACGGGGCGGAATGGACGCGAACGACGGAGGCTCGAACGCCCCCGAGGAGGAGCAGACGCCGGTCTCCTCCTCCGAGGGCCCGCGCACGCCTGCCGCCCCCGAGGGGCCGCACGTGCCCGCGCAGCAGCCGCCTCCGCCCGAGCCGCCGCCCCGCGATCTCGCGGACGCCCGTATCGGAGTCGCAGCCCTGTCCCTGCGCTATCAGGTCGTCGCCGCGCTGGCGGTCGCGGTCGTCGCGGTCGCCGCCCTCGTCCATCTCGGGATGGTGTTCCTGCACGTCGCGCCGTCGAACACGGTCACGAAGCAGCACGGCAAGGCGATCGACGAGTGGATCTACCCCGAGTTCGAGCAGAACTGGAAGCTGTTCGCGCCGAACCCGTTGCAGCAGAACATCGAGGTCCAGGTGCGCGCCGACATCCGCACGGCGGCCGGTGAGACCCGTACGACCGGCTGGTACGACCTGTCGGCCGAGGACGGCGCGGCCATCGACGGCAATCTGCTGCCGAGCCACACCGAGCAGAACGAGCTGCGCCGGGCCTGGGACTTCCTGACCGCCACGCACGACGGCGACAACCGTCCGGTGGGTGTGCGCGGCACGCTCGCGGAGACGTATCTGCGGCGCATCGTCGTGATGCGCCTGGGCCGGGACGACGCGGCCGGAGCGGGCGGCGTCGTCCAGCGCGTCCAGGTCCGCTCCCGTACCACCAACGTGCCCCCGCCCGAGTGGAGTGACGAGCAGGTGTCGACCACGCCCCAGTACCGCACGCTGCCCTGGTGGCCGGTTCCGGCGGACGAGGGCGCGGGAGGTGTCCGGTGAGCGATTTCGCCCCCTCGGTCTCCCGTGGCATCTCCCGAGTCACCGAGTCGGCCCTCGGCCCCTACCAGAGCGCCGTGATCCGCATCGGCTTCGCCGCGACGTGGCTGCTGTTCCTGCTCCGCGAACTGCCCCACCGCCAGGAGCTCTACGGCCCCGACGGACCGTGGAGCTGGGACCTCGCCCGCCAACTGATCGCGGAAAACGGCGCGTTCACGGCCCTGATGTGGTCCGACGGGCAGTTCTGGTTCGAGACGGTGTACGCGCTGGCCGTACTGGCGAGCGTCCTGCTGCTGCTGGGCTGGCGCACCCGCACGACGTCCGTGCTCTTCATGGTCGGTGTGCTCTCGCTGCAGAACCGCAGTGTCTTCATGGGCGACGGCGGCGACAACGTCCTGCACCTGATGTCCCTCTACCTGGTGTTCACCCGCTGCGGCCAGGTCTGGTCCCTCGACGCGCGCCGGGCCGCCCGCACGCGTGAGGCACGCGCGCGTGGGGAGCGGATTCCCGACCGGGCCGGGCCCGTCCTGTGGGTGGTGCTCGGTGCGGTGCTCGTCGCGGTGACCTCGGCCGGCCGGTTCGACAGCGACTGGTTCGTGCCCGCGCTCCTGTGGGGCGTCTGGCTGGCGCAGGCCCTGTGGTGGGCGGTCGGGCGGTACGCGAGGTCGTACGAGCCCCGGGTGCTGCTCGACGTCGTCGCGAACGTGATCCACAACGGCGCCCTGTTCGTCATCGCGTCCGAGGCCTGTCTGATCTACGCCACGGCCGGCTGGTACAAGATCCAGGGCTCCCGCTGGCAGGACGGCACCGCCGTCTACTACCCGCTCCACCTCGACTACTTCTCCCCCTGGCCCGGCCTCGCCGACGTGCTGGCCGGCAGCGGCACGATGGTCATGATCGTGACCTACGGGACCGTGATCGTGCAGGTCGCCTTCCCGTTCACGCTCTTCAACCGGCGGGTCAAGAACGTCCTGCTGGCCCTGATGATGACCGAGCACGCGGTGATCGCCGTGCTCCTGGGGCTGCCGTTCTTCTCCTTGGCGATGATCGCGACGGACGCGGTCTTCCTGCCGACGTCGCTCCTGCGCCGGCTCGGCGGATGGGCGGCACGCGCGCGTGGACGGTGGTTCACGCGGGGCGGCCGTACGGTGCCGGACGGGGATCCGGGGGAGCCACGAGCCCCGGAGAACCCCGAACACAGCCACGTAGGCTTCACCGCATGACCGACCCCGCAGCGGCCGACCACTGGCACCGGCTCGCCGAGACCGCCGTGCTGCTCGACGGCTTCCACGCCCTCAAGCACGCGCTGCGCTTCGGGGCCGAGGTCCCGGTGGCGGTCACCACGGACCGGTCGGCGGCCCTCGCACTCGCCGCCGAACTGGCCCCCGACGTACTGGACACCCTGGACGCGCTGCTGACGGAGGTCCCGGAGGACACGTACCGCTCCTACGTGCCGCGCCCGCATCCCACGGCGGTGGCGGCCCTGGCCGTACGTCCCGCGCGCGAGGCCAACCTTCAGCGGCTCGGACTCACGCCCCGCAGCGCGCCGGTGATCGTCCTCGACAACCCGCGCAACCTGGGCAACGCGGGCGCCGTGATCCGCCTCGCCGCCGGTTTCGGGGCGACCGGTGTGGTCACCACCGGGACGCTCGACCCCTGGCATCCCACGGTCGTGCGCGCGGGGGCGGGGCTGCACTTCGCGACCGCCGTGGAGCGGCTGACGGTGGACGAAATGCCCCCTGGACCGGTGTTCGCCCTGGACCCGGAGGGCGACGACATCCGGGCACTGAAGCTCCCGGACGACGCCGTCCTCGCCTTCGGCTCCGAGCGCAGCGGCCTGTCGGCCGAACTACGCGCGCGTACCGACCATTTGGTGGCCCTGCCGATGCGCCCCCAGGTCTCCAGCTACAACCTGGCGACCAGCGTGGCGATGACGCTGTACCACTGGAGCGCCCTCTAGGGGCGCGGGGCTGTGTCGATATACGGCTCCGCCGCGTGGGCGCGACCAGCCACAACGGACCGTCAGCCGCGCAGAAACCGCACCTCCCGAGCTCTTAGGCGTCCCGACGTACTTCGACGACCCGGAACCGGTTGGCCACGAATGCGCCGTCGGTCAGCGCCGCGTTCGCCGCCGGGTTGCCGCCAGACCCGTGGAAGTCGGAGAACGCGGCAGTCTGATTGACGAACACCCCACCCGTCAGGTTCAGCGACAACTGCGCCGCCTCCTCAAGGCAGACCTCCTCGACGGCCTTCTCGACCCCCTCGTCGGTGGTGTACGCCCCGACAGTCATCGCCCCCTTCTCCCGCACCGTCCGCCGCAGCAACTCCACCGCGTCGGACGCCGAGTCGACCGCGACGGCGAAGGAGACCGGCCCGAAGCACTCGCTCATGTAGGCGGCCTCGTCGTCGGGCTTGGCACCGTCCAGCTTCACGATCACCGGGGTTCGGACGACCGCGTCCGGGAACTCCGGGTTGGCGATCTCCCGTGAGGCGAGGGCGACTTCACCGAGCCCGGCGGCTGCCTCCAGGCGGGCCTTCACGTCCGGGTTGACCAGCGCGCCCAGCAGGCCGTTCGCGCGGGCGTCGTCGCCCAGGAGGCCGTCCACGGAGCGTGCGAGGTCGGCGACCACCTCGTCGAAGGACTTGGGGCCCTGGTCGGTGCCGATGCCGTCCCGGGGGATCAGCAGGTTCTGCGGGGTGGTGCACATCTGGCCGCTGTACAGGGACAGGGAGAAGGCGAGGTTGGACAGCATGCCCTTGTAGTCGTCGGTCGACTCGACGACGACCGTGTTGACGCCGGCCTTCTCCGTGTAGACCTGCGCCTGGCGGGCGTTGGCCTCCAGCCAGTCGCCGAAGCCGGTCGAGCCCGTGTAGTCGATGATCCGGATCTCGGGGCGGGTGGCGAGCGTCTTGGCGATGCCCTCGCCGGGGCGCTCGGCGGCCAGTGCCACCAGGTTCGGGTCGAAGCCGGCCTCGGTGAGCACCTGGCGGGCGACCTGGACGGTGAGCGCGAGTGGCAGTACCGCGCGCGGGTGGGGCTTCACCAGGACCGCGTTGCCGGTGGCCAGGGAGGCGAAGAGGCCCGGATAGCCGTTCCACGTCGGGAAGGTGTTGCAGCCGATGACCAGGGCGGTACCGCGCGGGACCGGCGTGAACTCCTTGTTCATCACGAGCGGGTCGCGCTTGCCCTGGGGCTTGGTCCACTCCGCGACGGCGGGGGTGCGGACCTGCTCCGCGTACGCGTACGCCACCGCCTCCAGACCGCGGTCCTGGGCGTGCGGGCCGCCCGCCTGGAACGCCATCATGAAGGCCTGGCCGCTGGTGTGCATGACCGCGTGCGCGAACTCGTGCGTCCGGTCGCTGATCCGCTTGAGGATCTCGATACTGACCACGGCACGCGTCTCCGCGCCCGCGTCCCGCCAGGCCCGCTGCCCGGCGCGCATGGCCGGCAGCAGGACGTCGAGGTCCGCGTGCGGGTACGTCACGCCCAACTCGATGCCGTACGGCGAGACTTCGCCGCCCACCCAGTCGTCCGTGCCGGGCTGGCCGAGGTCGAGGCGGGTGCCCAGGAGGGCGTCGAAGGCGGCCTTGCCCGCCGCCGCGTCCAGGCTGCCGTGCTCGCCGTAGGCCTTCGGGTGTTCGGGGTGCGGGGACCAGTACGCGCGCGTGCGGATCGCTTCGAGCGCCTGGTCGAGTGTCGGCCGGTGCCGGGCGATCAGCTCGTGCGCGGTCGGTTCGGCGGCCATGCGGGACCAACTCCTCTTCTCAAGAACTCGTCTGCGAGCTCATGACCTGGGCAGGAACAGGGGAAGGATCAGGGGCGGAAACAGGCGGTCAGAGTTAGAGTAACCGAACGATCGGTCGGGACAAGGGGGTCCGCCGCATCTGTGGAAAACCCTGTGCGGGAGGATCGCGGACATGACAGCACTGGACCTCAGCAGCCCCGTGGCCGTCGTCGGCACCGGCACCATGGGCCAGGGCATCGCCCAGGTCGCGCTGACCGCGGGTCACGTCGTACGGCTGTACGACACCGTCCCGGGGCGGGCCCGGGACGCGACCGCCGCGATCGGCGCCCGGCTCGACCGCCTCGTCGAGAAGGACCGGCTCACCGCCGCCGACCGGGACGCCGCGCGCGCCCGTCTGCTGCCCGCCGAGGTCCTGGCCGATCTCTCGGACTGCACCCTGGTCATCGAGGCCGTGCTGGAGCGGCTGGACGTCAAACAGCAGCTGATGCGCGACCTGGAGGACGTCGTCGGCGAGGACTGTCTGCTCGCCACCAACACCTCGTCCCTGTCGGTGACGGCCATCGGCGGCGCCCTGCGCAACCCCGGCCGCTTCGTGGGCCTGCACTTCTTCAACCCGGCGCCGCTGCTGCCGCTCGTCGAGGTCGTCTCCGGGTTCGCCACCGACGTCACGTCGGCCACGCGCGCGTACGAGATGTCCCGCGCCTGGGGCAAGACGCCCGTGGCCTGCGCCGACACCCCCGGCTTCATCGTCAACCGCATCGCCCGGCCCTTCTACGCCGAGGCCTTCGCGGCCTACGAGGCACAGGCCGCCGACCCGGCCACCATCGACGCGATCCTGCGCGAGTCCGGCGGCTTCAAGATGGGCGCCTTCGAACTGACCGACCTCATCGGCCAGGACGTCAACGAGTCCGTCACGCACTCCGTGTGGCAGTCCTTCTTCCAGGACGTCCGCTTCACGCCCTCGCTCGCCCAGCGCCGACTGGTCGAGTCCGGCCGCCTCGGCCGCAAGACCGGACAGGGCTGGTACGACCACGGGGACGACGCCGAGCAGCCCGAACCGCACACCGCGGAACCGGCCCAGGCGCCCGCCTACGTCGTCGTCGAGGGCGACATGGGCCCCGCCGCCGACCTGGTCGCGCTGATCCGCGAGGCGGGCATCGTCGTACGCGAGGAGGAAGAGGACCACGGCACCCGCATGGTGCTGCCCGGCGGCGGACAGCTGGCGCTCGCCGACGGACAGACCTCCGTCGAGTTCCGTGACGTCGTCTACTTCGACCTCGCCCTCGACTACCGCAGGGCCGGCCGCATCGCCCTGTCCGCCTCCCAGGACACCGCGTCGGGGACCCTCTCCGAGGCCATCGGCCTCTTCCAGGCGCTCGGCAAGGACGTCAGCGTCATCGGCGACGCCCCCGGGATGATCGTCGCCCGCACGGTGGCCCGGATCGTCGACCTGGCACACGACGCCGTCGCCAAGGGCGTCGCCACCGAGGAGGACATCGACACCGCGATGCGACTTGGTGTCAACTACCCCCTGGGCCCGTTCGAATGGAGCCGCAGACTCGGCCGCAGCTGGGCCTACGACCTCCTGGACGACCTGCACCTGCGTGATCCGTCGGGACGGTACGCGCCGTCCCTGGCGCTCTACCGCCACGCGTACGCCACCGAGAAGCGGGAGGGCACCCCATGACCACCGCCAAGCGCGACACGTACACCCCCGAGAGCCTGCTCTCCGTCGCCGTCCAGGTCTTCATCGAGCGCGGCTACGACGGCACCTCCATGGAGCACCTCGCCAAGGCGGCCGGTATCTCCAAGTCGTCGATCTACCACCACGTCACCGGCAAGGAGGAGCTGCTGCGCCGCGCCGTCAGCCGCGCCCTGGACGGCCTCTTCGGGATCCTCGACGAGGAGCACGCGCGCGTGGGGCGTGCCGTCGAGCGGCTGGAGTACGTCGTACGGCGCATGGTCGAGGTGCTGACCTCCGAGCTGCCGTACGTGACGCTGCTGTTGCGGGTGCGCGGCAACACGGACACCGAGCGGTGGGCGCTGGAGCGGCGCCGGGACTTCGACCACCAGGTGGCCGACTTGCTGAAGGCCGCGGCGGCCGACGGCGATCTGCGCGGCGATGTGGAGGTACGGCTCGCGACCCGGCTCGTCTTCGGGATGATCAACTCCATCGTGGAGTGGTACCGGCCCGACGGGCGGGGCATGGGTGAGCGCGAAGTGGCCGACGCGGTGGCCCAGTTGGTGTTCTCCGGGCTGCGCGCCCCGCACTGAGCCGAAGCCGGCCCCCGGGCCCGCACCGGCCCTCGGGCCGGGTCAGCCCTGCGGCTCCAGGTCCTCCTCCTCGAACACCAGCAGCGTGCGCGAACTCAGCACCTCGGGGATCGCCTGGAGCCGGGTGAGCACCAGCTCGCGCAGCGCCCTGTTGTCCGGCGTGTGCACCAGCAGCAGGACGTCGAAGTCACCGCCCACCAGCGCGATGTGCGAGGCGCCCGGCAGCAGCCTCAGTTGCTCGCGGACCGTGCGCCAGGAGTTCTGCACGATCTTCAGGGTGATGTACGCGGACGTGCCCTGACCGGCGCGTTCGTGGTCGACCCGGGCGCCGAAGCCGCGGATGACACCGTCCTCGATGAGGCGGTTGATACGCGCGTAGGCGTTGGCGCGCGAGACGTGCACCCGTTCGGCGACGGACCTTATCGACGCGCGGCCGTCCGCCTGGAGCATCTGGAGGATGTCCTGATCGATGGCGTCGAGCGGACGCGGGGGCGGCAGCGCGCTCCCCGCCTCCGGGCCGTCGGCCATTTGTTCAGGTGCCATGTCCCCCCGCCTCCCTACCATGGACGTACTGCGTTCATTCCAGGTTGTGGAGAACCGTTTGTCCACAGCCTGAAGCCGCGTGTAGCCAAAATGTGCCGACGACCGAACAATCGGTAGGGAGGCGCCGCACGTCCGAGACGTCTCTCCGAGCCACTCCCACGAGGAGGTGCCGTCATGACGGTCATGGAGCAGCGGGGCGCGTACCGGCCCACACCGCCGCCCGCATGGCAGCCGCGCACGGACCCCGCGCCGCTGCTGCCCGACGCCGTGCCGTACCGCGTGCTCGGCACCGAGGCCGCCGCGCAGGCCGCCCCCGAGCTGCTGCGCCGCCTGTACGCCCAGCTGGTGTCCGGCCGCCGGTACAACGCGCAGGCCACCGCCCTCACCAAGCAGGGCCGGCTCGCCGTGTACCCCTCCACCACCGGCCAGGAGGCCTGCGAGGTCGCCGCCGCGCTGGTCCTCCAGGAGCAGGACTGGCTCTTCCCCAGCTACCGCGACACGCTCGCCGCCGTCGCCCGCGGCCTCGACCCCGTGCAGGCCCTCACCCTGCTGCGCGGTGACTGGCACACCGGCTACGACCCGCGCGAGCACCGCATCGCCCCCCTGTCCACCCCGCTCGCCACCCAGCTGCCGCACGCCGTCGGCCTTGCCCACGCGGCCCGCCTCAAGGGCGACGACGTGGTCGCGCTCGCCATGGTCGGCGACGGCGGCACCAGCGAGGGCGACTTCCACGAGGCGCTGAACTTCGCCGCCGTCTGGCAGGCCCCGGTCGTCTTCCTGGTCCAGAACAACGGCTTCGCGATCTCGGTCCCCCTCGCCAAGCAGACCGCGGCCCCCTCCCTGGCCCACAAGGCCGTCGGATACGGCATGCCCGGCCGCCTGGTCGACGGCAACGACGCGGTCGCCGTGCACGAGGTCCTCAGCGAAGCCGTACGGCACGCGCGCGAGGGCGGCGGTCCCACGCTCGTCGAGGCCATCACCTACCGCATCGAGGCCCACACCAACGCCGACGACGCGACCCGCTACCGCGGCGAGACCGAGGTCGAGGCCTGGCGCGCGCACGACCCGATCGCTCTCCTGGAGCACGAACTGACCGAGCGCGGACTCATCGACGAGGCCGGCATCCAGGCCGCCCGCGACGCCGCCGAGACCATGGCGGCCGAGCTGCGCGCGCACATGAACCAGGACCCGGTGCTCGACCCCATGGACCTGTTCGCCGATGTGTATGCCGAGCCCACCCCCCAACTGCGCGAGCAGCGCGAACAGTTGGCGGCGGAGCTCGCGGCGGAGCGGGAGGGGACGCACTCATGACCACCGTCGCCCTCAAGCCCGCCACCATGGCGCAGGCCCTCACGCGCGCGCTCCGCGACGCCATGGCCGCCGACCCCACCGTGCACGTCATGGGCGAGGACGTCGGCACCCTCGGCGGCGTCTTCAGGGTCACCGACGGCCTGGCGAAGGAGTTCGGCGAGGACCGCTGCACGGACACCCCCCTCGCCGAGGCCGGCATCCTCGGCGCGGCCGTCGGCATGGCGATGTACGGCCTGCGCCCGGTCGTGGAGATGCAGTTCGACGCCTTCGCCTACCCGGCGTTCGAGCAACTGATCAGCCACGTCTCCCGCATGCGCAACCGCACCCGCGGCGCCATGCCCCTCCCCATCACCATCCGCATCCCCTACGGCGGCGGCATCGGCGGCGTCGAGCACCACAGCGACTCCTCCGAGGCCTACTACATGGCGACCCCGGGCCTCCACGTCGTCACCCCCGCGACCGTCCCCGACGCCTACGGCCTGCTGCGCGCCGCGATCGCCTCCGACGACCCGGTCGTCTTCCTCGAACCCAAGCGCCTGTACTGGTCGAAGGACACCTGGAACCCCGACGAGCCCTCACCCGTTGAACCGATAGGCCGCGCCGTGGTGCGCCGCCCGGGCCGCAGCGCGACGCTCATCACCTACGGCCCGTCCCTGCCCGTCTGCCTCGAAGCCGCCGAGGCGGCCCGGGCCGAGGGCTGGGACCTCGAAGTCGTCGACCTGCGCTCCCTGGTGCCCTTCGACGACGAGACGGTCTGCGCGTCGGTACGGCGGACCGGCCGCGCCCTCGTCGTACACGAGTCCGGTGGCTACGGCGGCCCGGGCGGCGAGATCGCGGCCCGCGTCACGGAGCGCTGCTTCCACCACCTGGAGGCACCGGTGCTGCGCGTCGCCGGGTTCGACATCCCGTATCCGCCGCCGATGCTGGAGCGGCACCACCTGCCCGGCGTCGACCGGATCCTGGACGCCGTGGGACGGCTGCAATGGGAGGCCGACAACTGATGGCACAGGTACTGGAGTTCAAGCTCCCCGACCTCGGCGAGGGACTGACCGAGGCGGAGATCGTGCGCTGGCTGGTCCAGGTCGGCGACGTCGTCGCCATCGACCAGCCGGTCGTCGAGGTCGAGACGGCCAAGGCGATGGTCGAGGTCCCGTGCCCCTACGGCGGTGTGGTCACGGCCCGCTACGGCGAGGAGGGCACCGAACTGCCCGTGGGCGCCCCGCTGTTGACGGTCGCGGTGGGTGCACCGGCCGCCGACACCGACGCGGAGACCGAGGGCTCGGGGAACGTGCTGGTGGGTTACGGCACGGGAGCACCCCCGGCGCGGCGGCGGAGAGTGCGGCGGATGGCAGCGGACGTCGTGACGTCGGTGGCGGACGCCCCCGCCCCCGGGACCGGTGGCCGCGGCGACGGTCCCGTACCGGTGATCTCACCCCTCGTACGACGACTCGCACGCGAGAACGGCCTGGAACTGCGGGAGTTGACGGGTTCCGGACGCGACGGGCTGATCCTGCGGGCGGACGTGGAGAAGGCCCTCCGCGCGGCAGCGGCCCAGGAAGCGACCGCCCAGGAAGCGACCCTTCTCCCCCCGGCGACGCTTCCCACCCCCACGACCACCACCACTACCGACGGAGTCACCCGCACCCCCCTCCGCGGCATCCGAGGTGCCGTGGCCGACAAGCTCTCCCGCAGTCGCCGCGAGATCCCGGACGCGACCTGCTGGGTGGACGCCGACGCGACCGAGCTGATGCGCACCCGCGCGGCCATGAACGCCGCCGCCGGGCCCAGGATCTCCGTACTGGCCCTCCTCGCCCGGATCTGCACGGCCGCGCTGGCCCGGTTCCCCGAGCTCAACTCCAGCGTGGACATGGAGGCACGGGAGGTCGTCCGGTTCGACCGGGTGCACCTCGGGTTCGCCGCGCAGACCGAGCGCGGGCTCGTCGTACCCGTCGCGCGGGACGCGGGGGCGAGGGACGCGGAGGCGCTGAGCGCGGAGTTCGCCCGGCTCACCGAGGCGGCCCGGGCCGGGACGCTGACCCCCGGGGACCTCACCGGCGGGACCTTCACGCTGAACAACTACGGGGTGTTCGGAGTCGACGGTTCCACGCCGATCATCAACCACCCCGAGGCGGCCATGCTCGGCGTCGGCCGGATCATGCCCAAGCCGTGGGTGCACGAGGGCGAGTTGGCGGTGCGCCAGGTCGTGCAGCTCTCGCTCACCTTCGACCACCGGGTCTGCGACGGCGGTACGGCGGGCGGTTTCCTGCGGTATGTGGCGGACTGTGTGGAACAGCCGGCAGTACTGCTGCGCAACCTGTGATCACGGCGGCCCGCACAAGTTCCCTGTGATCAGGGCGGCACGCATACTCGGGGGGTGACCGCGTACGAGCCTCCCGACGCCGCGCCCGGCGACGCGTACGACGCCGTCGTGCTCGCCGGTGGTGCCGCCCGGCGGCTCGGGGGCGCCGACAAGCCGGG
>NZ_JAWOAI010000259.1:0-13801 GCF_033194735.1 Streptomyces sp. W16 | reverse complement strand
CAGTGGCCTCTCTGAAACGGCTCCGTCAGTAGCCGACCGCCCGGGCTTCTGTAGGCAACTGCTGCTTTCGGGACCGCAAAGCAGCTTTCCACAGCGTTGATGCCCCCTTCGGAATCTCGCGGGTCACTCTACGCTGGACACACATCGCGGCCGGAGCCCCGCTGGGGGCCGGTCGCTGCGTGCTTCCGGATCTGCGGGGCCTGAACCATCCGTCCGGCGGCCTTCGGGGAGAAATGCCCGTCATCGCAGTTGATCTCTGGGACGCCTCCAGCGCTCCCCCGGTGTCACAGGGTCCCGGATCTCCTCAGTTCGCCCAGTCGGTGATCGACGGCCGCGACTTCTTCACGGGACAGGACCGGCGGGACCCACTGCCGGGCTGCGCCATAAGATAGGAACTCCGCCGGCAATTCGATCCCGTAGTGTTCGACATAATCAGCCGCATCGAACCTCCAGAAGAACCTGCCGTCGCTCATGATGGCGGTACCGCCGGAACGGGAGAACTTGTTACCCAAAACGTCCTCAGAGAATCCCATCAGGGCGATGACGGGCGTACCGGAGCGGAGGTATTCGGAAATCTTCGCCCGCTCTCCGACGGGAATCGCGCCTATCCTCTGCCGGAGCTCATCAGAGTTTTCCGAGAAGGCGGATTGACTCGCAATCCTGCCGAAAATCCCCAGAGGGGCGATGTTCGTCATAGAAGTTTTCCAGACCGTAGGTGCATTCATATTCGGCGGGGAGACCGAGATCGGTCTCCCCGCCGAATTCGAGGTTACATCACGTTATTTCTGTCCTCATTCTACGTGTCATCGTGCCCCCCAGGGAACCGGAGCGCCTTGTGGTCCGTCGGGCCACTCCCTTACGGTGCCAGCGAGCGGATCGAGGTCAACCTGATGCTTGCTGGCGCCGGTGACCTTCACGCCCAGGGCCTCCGCGAGCTCCTCGGCGGAACCGCAGGCGGCATGGCAGGAGACGATCTGAATAGGGCCTCCCCGGTAATGCACGTTCTCTCGGACCAGCTGGGCTATCTGCTCGGGGTGAGTAATGAGGCCATCTACACGGAAGTTACCCGCCTCGTCGCCGTGGACAATCACGTCGTGACCCTTGGCACCGGTCGACCGCATGAAATTCTGGATCGTGTTTGCGTCGTCGCCGATGGCCGTCGCCGTCTCGCTGTACCGGACCTTGCTGCCAGCCCAGGTGAAGGAGGCTCCGGCACCCGCACCTGCTGTCAGGCTGCCGCCGGACGCACCGCCAGTCGCCATTTCCGCGATTTCCGCGGCACAGACCGGAGCCGTGGCCAGGCACCCCTCGCCCACGGCGACAGCCACCGGGGCCAAGACCACAGCTGCTGCCACGGCTGTGACGGCTCCCAGAACTACCTTCTGCCACGTTGCGAGCTTGCCTGTGTCAGGCAGGTCGTCGGCGTTCGGGTCGTAGTTGGGGTTGGTTCCCATGGCCCAGCAGGATCTGCACGTCCATCCTTCTTTTTCCTGGGGCTTCGGGTCTGGACCCTTCTTGAACACGATCTGTGCCGACTTGTGGCCCGCGTCCGTTCGGACGGTGACCGTCATGGTGCCCGATCCGGTGCCGCCGCCCGCCTTCTGGTACTGGAAGGTCTGGCTGTAGGTCTTGGTGGAGTGGAAGACCCACCCATTGGCGCTCGGGGTCGCCCATTCCCGGTAGGTGCCGCCCTTGCCGTCGCTGCACCCGCGCTCGCAGTCCGTTATCGGCCGCAGGCCCGTCGGGTCGGACTTGGTCACGGGGGTGTTGTTGGCGTAGGCGTAGCCGTTGAGGGACTCGTGGTCCTCCGTGGCCAGGACAGGGTCGACGGAGAGGAAGCGCCCGGTGACCGGGTCGTAGTCACGGGCACCGACATGGGTGAGGCCTGTGTCTACATCGGCGGGTTTGCCGAGGAAGCCCTTGTCGTCGGGCCAGGTTGACGGTGCGGTGCCTCGTGCCTCACCGAAGGGCTTGGTGTAGCGGCGGGTGATGGCCTGGGTCGTGGCGTCCACCGTCATCGAAGCCGTGCCGTGGTGGTCGTCGACCATCCAGGACAGGCCGGCCTCAGTGCGGACCGCGGTTGCGTCGCCCGCCGGGTAGTAGCGCTGGGCGGTGAACTTCTTCGCGACCGTGTCGTAGTTGAGTTCCTGACCGGCCAGGTAGAGCACGGTCTTCGCCGGGCCGCGTCGAATCAGGAGCTCGCCGTTGGCGTCGTACAGGTAGTCGGTGGTCTTGGTGCCTTCGGTGAGGCGGGTGAGCTCTCCTTCGATGTCCCAGTCGAGGCTCTGCGCGGTACCCGTGGGGCCGTACCGCTTGGTGGTGTTGCCCTGGTCGTCGTACTCGTACAACTTGGCCGCTGCGGTGCCGACCGTGACGGACGTCATCGTGTGCGGCTGGCCGGCTCCGGAGGCGTTGACGGCGGGGTAGCCGTACGCCGTGGTGGTGTTACCGGCGGACTTGTGCTCGATCTGGGTGTCGCGCAAGCCGCCGGGCTTGTAGGTCCAGCTGGTCCAGTACGGAGCCGGGCCGCCGAGCGCGGATGCCGATCGGGCGGTGGCGCAGTCGTTGGACGACGGGGTCCACGCCTCGGTGACACGGCGGTAGCCGTCGTAGGCGAAGCACTGGGTGTCCTTGCCGTTTGCGTTGTCGGTGACCGACTTGACGTTGCCGGTGGCGTCGTAGACGTAGTCGACGTCGCTGGTGTAGCCGGTGTTGGTCTGGTCGACCGTGTGGGTGTTGGCCAGGCGGCGGGTGCCGTCCTCGTACTGGTTGAGGATCTGGAGTTGCTTGGCGCCGGTGGAGGTGCCCAGGCGGGTCTCCTCGATCTCGCCGTACGGGGAGTAGCCGATGTTCTGGACGTAGTCGGTCATGCCGTCGGTGCCGGTGAGCAGGCCGAGGCTGTTGTAGCTGTTGGTGACGGTCTCGGCGGGCAGGCCGGCCGCTGCGGGCATCGAGGTGGACTGGACGGTGCCGTCAATGTTGTAGGTGGTGGAGGTGGTGAAGGTCTGCGGCGCGCCGGCGACGACCAGCGGGTCGGAGGCGGCGATGACGGTCTTGGTGCCCTTGGGACGGCCCAGCGCGTCGTAGCCGGTGGCGACCTGGGAGTAGATCTTGCCGGCGGTGCCGCCGACGTAGCGGATCGCGGCGGTCGGCTGTCCCTTAGCCAGGGTGTCGTAGGTGAACTTGGTCAGTTGGTGGGCGTTGTCCTTCGTGCCGTCCCAGGTGCCGGTCGTGCGGCCGAGTTCGTCGTAGTCGGAGATCAGGGTGCGGGAGGCACCCTTGAGGGTGGAGGTGACCGTCAGCGGCTGGTCGGCGTCGTTGTAGGTGGTGTCGACCCTGCCCTTGTCCGGGTCGGTCGAGATGGTCTTACGGCCGCGCAGGTCGTAGCCATACGTCCACACAGCCCCGTCCGGGCCCGTCAGCTTCTTGAGCTGCCCGCCAGCGGTGTATTCGTACAGCGTGCGCGTGTAGTCGCTGCCCGTGGGGGCGGGGCCGCCGTACTCGCGACGCTCGGTGACCCGGCCGCGGGCGTCGGTGATCGTCAGGGTGCCGGTGCCCCCTGCGGCGGCGGTGACGGCGGTGCGGTCGCCCTGGTTGTCGGTCTTGGTGCGCCACTTCTCCTGGTCGTAGACCCGGAATATCGATTCCGTGGCGCGCCCGGCGCCGTCGAAGACCGTCTCGGAGGAAGCCGGGACGGATCCTTGGAAAGTGTTCGCCAGGGTGGCCGACGGGGCGTTGTTGTCGTTGACCTGGGCGTTGGACATGTAAGCCAGGCCGCGGTCGTCGTAGAGGGTCTCGGAGATCACCCGGCCGCCGTTCGGCGCGGGGACCTGCTTCTGTCGGGAGCGCAGCAGGCCGTCGAAGATCTCGTACGAGCTGTTGTAGGTCTGTCCGTCCGCCTTGAGGGCGTCGGTGCGGACCCAGGTCTCCTTGTCGTTGTTGATGCTGTACGCGTAGACGATGCTCGCGGCGTCGCCAAGCGTGCGCGAACGGTCCGGCTTCCAGACCGACTTCAGACGTCCGAGAGCATCGAAGGACCACTCGGTGACATTGCCGTTGGGGTCGGTGGTCTTGGTGGCCACGCCCCAGGCGGGATCAACCTCGGTGGTGGAGGTGAAGAGCTTGGGGGACGGAGAGACGGTGGTCTTGGACGTCAGCGGACCATAGCCGGTGTCGTCGGGGAGGTAGGTGGTCGTGACCGTCTGGTTGAGGGCGTTCGTCGCGGTGAGCGGGCGGCCCAGCTTGTCATAGGTGGAGGCGGAGACCTGCTGGTAGACGGGTGCCTTGGTCACCGGGTCGTAGCTCGCGACCCGGTAGGAGGAGGTGATTTCACCCTTGGTGGGGGCCACGCCGACCGCCTGGCTGTCGTAGGCCGTGGTGATGTCGGAGATGACGTCGTCGGGCACGGCCGGCGTGGTTGCGCAGGGCACCGCATAGGTCTCGGTGCGCGAGACCGTGTTCACCAGCCAGGCCGTGGTGTTGCGGGCATAGCTGGTCTTCACACACGTCTCGTCGCCGGTCTTGGCGGTGTCGCCGCTGTCCTCGACGGTCATCGGCATGCCGTACGTGGGGTCGTACGTGGTCTTCTGTGTGACCGTGCGGGTGCCGGTGGAGGTCTTGGTGCGGGTAGCGGTCTCGCCTGCCTGGACGATCCAGGCGTCGGTGGTGCCCCAGCTGTAGGTGTGGCTGCCGGTCTTGTGGGACCAGGGGGTGTTGATGGTGCCGCTGAGTTCTTCGGTGCCGTTGTAGACGATGGTCTCGCGGACGAAGCCGGCGTACTGACGGGCGTCGTCGACCGCTGTACCGGTGGAGTCGGTGACCTTCTCCACCCGCGCGGTGCCGTCGAGTTCCTTCTCTCCGTTGAGGCCGCGCATGTAGAGGGTGGACTTCTTCGAACGCGGGCCCTCGGAGTCGCCGGCGGTCTCGACGACCTTGCCGTAGCCGCGCCACTGCGACCATGTGCGGTTGGAGGCCTTGGTCAGGCCCTCGTCGTCGGCGTAGCCCCAGCCGGCGCCGCCCTGGTAGTCGTAGTACTTCTCGCCGGTGTCACCGTGGCCGTAGGGGTCGTCCTGGAAGACGGAAGTGACGACGTACTTGTGGAACCAGTCGGTGACCGGGGTCGCCCCGGACTGGGACCACTTCACCGGGTAGCAGCGGCGGGTGTTCTTGTCGACGTCCGCCGGCATGCTGGTGCCCCAGATGCAGTCCGGGTCGGAGTAGTTGACGGTGAGGGTCGACCCGGTCTCGGACTTGATGGTGCGTACGCGCCACTTGATGTAGCGCAGAGTGTCCGCGCCGCTGCCCTCTACGTGGTTGGACAGCTGCATACCGCCGAAGGTGACCGGCGGCATGGCGGCCGCGGTGGTGTTGGCCTTGCCGGTGTTCTGGATGGACTTCAGCCACAGGCTCGCCGAGGAGGCGTCGCCGGTGTCGGGGAAGCTCTGGTCCAAGTGCCAGGTGTCGACGTCCCGTTGGGTGGTGCCGCTGCCGGTCCACACCGAGGTGGTGATGTCGGTGAGGCGCTTGCGGGTGAAGAAAGCCGGGCCGATCTGGGTGGTGCACTTGGTGCCGCCGGCGCAGATCATGTCGTAGGGCACGTCGGGCCAGTTGGCCTTGGTGTCCTTGGTCAGGCTGGAGCAGCCGCCCGAGACGACGCAGCGCTCGGCGTAGGTGAAGCGGACCTGCTGGGCGGCGGGCTTGGAGTAGATCAGGTCGCTGCGCAGGCCGTAGTCGATACGGTTGAGGTAGCCGCCCCTGGTGTAGCCGGTGCCGTTGACGGCGGTGTCGGCGTTCTTGGAGTAGTAGTTCGTCTCCGTGCTGTACCAGTACGTGGAGGCGTTGCCGTGGGTGTCCACGACGTAGTCCAGGTTCCAGCGCCACGCCTGGTTGCAGGAGGAGTCGGCGAAGCCGGTGGACTTGTAGCAGGGCTCGCCGGAGTCGTCGCCGAAGACCGGCACGGTCCATACGGAGTTGGTGACCGGGTCGTCGGCGGCGGTGCCGTTGTCGCTCCAGCCGGGCAGCCGGTGCTTGCCGAAGAAGTACTGGTTGCCGGAGGCGTCCGTGACCTTCCAGTACTCGGTGTTGTCGTCGCCGTTGCCGGTGGCTCCAGTGAGGTGCTCGACGCGGGTGCCGTCCTCGTTCTTCAGCTTCCAGGTGCCGCCGGATGCCTGGGACAGGGCCGCGGTGTCGCAGGCGGTCTTGTCGGCGCAGGTGTTGACCAGTTCCACGGCCTTGCCGTTGAGAACAAGGGTGGCGTTGGCGTACTTCCAGCACAGGTCGCCCTTGCCGGACTGGCCGTCGTCCCTGCAGGAGGCGTACTTGCGCTCGATGAAGGACTCGGTCATCGAGAAGCCTTCGCCAATTACCGAGGTCTGGTTGTTCTCCCCGGCTGTGCGGCCGTCCACCGAGGCGGAGTTGTAGGAGATCGACAGGCTGGGGGCCGGGCCGGCCGTCGCCGGAGGAACTCGCAGCGGGTAGTTCCAGGTGAAGTCACCCGTGCTGCCGCCGGCCTCCCAGGTCGCGGTAGGGGACAGCGGTGTGGATGCGTAGTCGCCCCCGCCGCCGGAGCTGTCAGCAGCCGCCGCCAGGAGCATCGGGGTGCCGGCTTTCAGCGCGCTGGCGGGGAGCGTGCCGGTCAGGGTCTGGGACTTGGTGTCGTTGTCCGCGCCCGTCACCGGGGTCTGGGTGCGGCACGCCTTCTTCTGCGGGGTGGTCAGCGCGCATGCCGGGAGCGTCACCAGGCGCAGGCGGGGGCCGAAGTTGCCGCCGTAGACATCGCTGAAAGAGGAGTAGTTAAGGGAGAGCCGGAGTTTGTCGCTGTCGCCGGGGAAGTCCTCGGATGCGGCTCCCGCCGGGTCGACGGTGAGCAGGACGCCGTTGACGCCCGCCTTCTTCCCGGCCGACTCGGAGCGAAGGCTGAGCGCCACCTTTTCGGCCGGGCCGGTGGCCTTCGCGTTCTTCCTGGTCTTCGCCGACTTGGCCGCCGAGGTGGCAGGTTCCTGGGCCAGCGTCATGCCGAGCCCGCCGACGGTGACAGCGGCCTTGCCGGTCGAGGCGACCGAGGTGGTGGCGCTTCCAGGCTTCGGCCAGGTGGCCTTCTTCAGGCGCTCACGGGTTTCGCGGGATGCCGACGCGGCCTTGTCCTTGGGTGCTTTGGACGTGCCGGGTTTGAGCACGCCCACCTTGTCGGTCTTCGGCTCGGGCCGGTCCTCCAGCGGCTTACGGACAGTCTGGGACTGGGCCTGCGCGGCAGAGTCGAAGCCCGGGGCAGCCACGACTTGTGGCAGGAGAGCGAGAGAGGTGACGAGTGCGCCACGGCTGAGCCAGCGGCGTACGACCGCCCCTGACAAGCGTGTGTGGAAGGGTGTTGAAGGCACGGTGATGTCCCGTTTTCGGAAAGGGAAATGGGCAGGAAGCGCTCGGGCGGCGTCGTCGGAGCCCGAGTCGCCGGATCTCGATCGCGTGTCCGCGCAGACCTGCGCAGCGTTGGGCGCGGCACGGAAAGAGCGGAAGAAGACAGGGTGGGACGGGGCGGGCAACGGACCCGCTCCGTCCCCCCTCGCTCCTAGTGCTGCTCGGTGTTGCGCCGGTTGGCGATGGTGTCGGTGGAGGTGGCTCCGGCCCAGACGCGGACGCTGTCGATGCTTCCGGGGAAGTAGCGCGCGGCGGCGCCGTTGATCTTCGCCCGGCCGATCTCGAACGCGCCGCCGCCCTGCCAGGGGCCGAAGTACGGCACGCCGTCCTCGTCGCCCATCAGGGCGCTGTCGACGTAGAGCTTGAGCGCGCCGAGCTTGGAGGTGTCATCGGCGTCGGCTGCCGACTGGGCGTCGTAGACGACCGTCAGCATGACCGGGACGCCGAGCTGGGCTGTGGTGAAGGCGGTGGACTCGCTCGTGGTCCAGGCCGCTCCGGTGCCGTCCTTGTCGGGGCGGCCGAACGTCCACCGTCCTTGAGCGCTGCCTGCCGGCTGCTCGTACCAGACGCCCCAGGCGGACTGGCTCGTTCCCGACTGGCCGAACACCTGCACCGCGTACGACTTGGTGGTGTCGGCGAGCTTGGCGGGGTCCAGCGTCACCCAGGCGGTCGCGGTGAACGATCCGGCGTCGTCCACGACCGGTCCGGTGGCGGTGGCGTACGCGGTGCTGCCGTTCAGGGTCATCGCCTGCGTGGTCGTCACCTCCTCGCCGATGTCCGGGTCGCCGGTGGTGAACTGGGTGAGCGCGGCGCCGTTGAGGGTGAGGTTCCGGCCGAAGCCGCTGGTGTCCTTCACCGTGGTGCCGGTCGCGTTGGCCATGTCCGTTGCGTCCCACTTGGCAACGAGTGCGGGGACCGGATCGCCGGCGGTGCCGTCGCTCAGATCCTCGTCCTCCAGCCAGGCGTCGTGGGCGAGTTCGGTGTCCGCGAGTGCGCGGGACCAGACCTTGACCTCGTCGATGGTGCCGGCGAAGTTCTCCTTGCCGGTACCCGAAGCCAGCAGCCGGCCGATCTGAAGTCCGCCGGACGCCTTCCACGGGGTCACGGGGAACGTCACCGGCTCGCCCTGCGCGACACCGTTGACGTAGAGCTGGATCGTCTGCGCCGCCGCGTCGTAGACACCGGCGAGATGAGTCCAGGCGTTCAGGACTGGCGGTTTACCGCCTATCGAGCGAGTGAGGACCGGACTGGCGACATCGGTCTGGTGCCGGTTGAAGACCCAGGCGTTGTAGGCCGTCGAGTAGTACAGCTGGAACCCGGAGGCGTTCGTGCCCGCCTGGGTCAGGACGGTGTAGTTGACGTCCTTCTTCGTCAGACGGGCCCAGGCCGAGACAGTGAAGGACTTGGTGGTGTCCAGCACCGCGCCGGAGGTGGAGAGGTACGCGGTTGTGCCGTTCAGCTTCGCCGCGCCGGAGCCGCTGCGGGCCAGGGTGTCCCAGGTGGCCCCCGAGGAGGTCAGCGGGTGCTGGGTCGCGGTGGTCGAGTCGGTGAGGCCGTTGTCCAGATGCCAGATCCCCGAGGGCTGTTCGGCACCCTTCACCTGGAAGCTGTAGTAGCCGGTGTTCGAGCTGTGGCTTGCCGCGTCGAAGCCCCAGACCTGGATGGTGTTCTCACCTGCCTGGTTCGGTGTGATCGTCTGGGTGGTGGCGGCGCCCTTGGCGACGGGGATCGGAGCAGAGACCGCGCCGCTGTTCAGCTTCCACTTGTAGCTGACGACGTCCGACTGGATGCCGGCCGTGGTGGGGTTGGTGTCCGCGGGAGTGAAAGTGAACTGGCCCGGTATGCCTACCCCGCCTGCGGCGGGATCGGTCTCGGCCGGCTTGTAGACGCCGTCCGCGCTGGTCACCACCGGAGGCGGCGGGGAATCGGTGTCGACCCGGAAGTAGCACCAGGACGACCAGGAGGAGTCCAGGACACCCGTGACGCCCCGGTCCGTCTTGTAGTACGCCTGCGTCTTGACCCGCATCCGGTAGTCCGTCTGCGCCGGCAGCGCACTGGACGATGCGTTGCGCGACGCGTTGTCCGCCACCCAGGCGCCGTCCGGCGAGGCCGCGTACCAGGCACGGCTGGAGCCGTCGGCCTTCCACACCTCGAACAGGGCCCGCAGCTGGGCATTGGAGCCATCGGCCGACTGCACCGTGGCCAGCATCTTCGGCGTGGTGACGCTGGTGGCGAAAGGCAGTGAGGATGCGTTGCAGGCACGTCCGGTGGTGCCCTGTTGCACGCCGTACGAAGTCGGCTTGCCCGGGTAGGACACGTAGGTCACCGACAGCTTCGCGTCGTTGCGGAACCGCGCCCACGCGCCGGCGTCCGACTCGTCGTGCGCGGTCAGCGAGAAGGTGATCTGAGGATCCTTGTCGGTGGCGGCGGAGGCCAGCGTGGTCGTCAGGTTCTCGTTGGGTTCATCGGCCACGTTGTCGCTGAAGCGCACCCAGTTCGCCGGCTGTGACGGACTGCACAGGCTGCCCCGCCCGTAAGCCACGTTCCGGTCGCCCATCAGGTCGTCCGCTGTGGGGCGGGTCGACCACGTGGTGCTGGAGGAGATGCCCTTGGTGACATGACTCAGGTCGTACCAGTGCGGGTCACAGCTGAACGTCCAGAGCTGGTAGACCTCCATCGTCGCGTCCAGGACCTTCTTGCCGTGGATCGACGAAAGCGGGTACTCGAAGTACATGCGCTGGGTGTACGGGGTGTTGGAGCAGAGGTAGCCGGCGTAGTTGGAGCACCGGCCCACGCCCTTGTCCCCGTCGAACTCCCAGTACTTGGTGCCGTTGGAGGCCAGCGCCGTCCAGTCACCCAGCACGATGCCCTTGGTCGGCGGGTCGATGTAGAGCGGGAAGACGGTGTCCTTGCCGTGGAGCAGCGCCGGATCGGGCGTGATCTCCAGGGTCGAGCCGACGACCTTGAGCGGGAGTTCGGCCGCCGTGTCGCCGCTTCCGGGGCCCGCCGAAGGGGTCGGCTCGCCGCCGGCAGCGGGCAGGGGGGTCTCGTCCGTCGGCTCCGGCTCCGGGGTTTCGGCTGCTGCCGAAGTGGCCACGCGGGAGAGCTGAGTGGTGACGTCGGCGGCCGGGGTGTCACCGGCCGAGTCCCACATCCGCCCAGCCGGGCTCTCGAAGACCGGGGTGCCATCGTTGTCACGCGCGACGAATCCGCCGTCCGCTGTCGGGGCGATGTCCAGGCCACTGCCCGACACGGTCATCCTGATCGTCGCGAGCGCCGGGTTCTTCGCCGCTTCCGCGGTCTTGACCACGAGCACCGAGGTGTAGCCCGAGTCCAGCGCGGTCAACTTCAGGTCCACGTCCGGGAGGACACCGACGTAGGTGGCGCTGGCGCCGTCGAGCCGGGGCTCGGGGAGCGCGGTGGGCCAGCCGAGCCGTAGCGCGTGCCCCTCGTCCTTCAGCGTGACCAGCCCGTCGCCGCTGCCGCCGCCCGAGAAGGCAATACCGGTCGTGGTGTTCTTCGCCCGCACAGAGCCGTCGGCTTCGCGCACGAGGGCGGTGTCGATGGGGGCCCAGGTGCCGTCGTCCTTGCGGGCGCGGACCGGGGCCGCGTTCATCTCCTGGGTGAAGGTGCCGTCCGGGTTGGCGAACACCTGGGACGACTCAG
The DNA here is from genome assembly GCF_033194735.1 of Streptomyces sp. W16. Classification (NCBI taxonomy): domain Bacteria; kingdom Bacillati; phylum Actinomycetota; class Actinomycetes; order Kitasatosporales; family Streptomycetaceae; genus Streptomyces; species Streptomyces sp. W16. The sequence continues at coordinate 2,722 of NZ_JAWOAI010000259.1, read as the reverse complement.
TGGTCGCCGCATCCACGATCACCCGGTCGCCGGTCTTGGCAGCGAGGGAACTCGCCTGCGACTCCGGAGTCCTGTCAGCCGTTGCCGAGACCGGCTTGTCATCGGCGAGAGCCGGAGTCGCCCCGGCCACCGGAACCGCACACGCCAGGAGCGCGACGGCTATCGCCCCATTCCGCACCGACTGGCGCCAGTTGTGCCGCCGTTGTTGTGAAACCACACCCCACCCGTTTTCTTAACCTTTTCTTACAAAGAGCTGTGAGGATCATGTGTTGACCGATCATCAAGGTCAAGAGTGTCGGGTATCACGTTGACCTGGCTCCATCTCGCCGATAGGTAGCCCTGGTTGGACTGGTAGCCGTCGATGGGGAAACTCCTGATCATCGACCAGGTGGCCAAGCTCCACCGTGTACCTGTGCCGTCTTCCCTGCCAACCGGTGGTACGTCGGGCAGAGATCGGCTGCCGCTTGCAGTGCGGTGACATCTACCCAGGTCGGGACTACCCCGCAGCAGCACCACCAGAATTCGTGGTTCGCAGGGCCTGCCCGCGCCGTGGGGCTGCGGGACGGACCCATGCCATCGCTGACGCAATTCGAGCCGGGCTCGTAGCGGGCTCAGTCAAGATCCACCCGTCGCCGACACCAAATCGGGCCCCTGCCCCGTCGCCTGCGCTGCAGCTCCCTGTTGAAATTGCTTGCGTGAGCTTCTTCGAGTTGACCACCGATTCCTAATGCTGTCTGTCAAGCCACAAGTGGCGGTGGAGGCGCCGGTTCGTAGCGCCGTCCGTCACGCAGGAGGGCCCACAGGACGTTGACGCGTCGTCGGGCGAGGGCGAGGACGGCTTGGATGTGGCGCTTGCCCTCGGCGCGTTTGCGGTCGTAGAGCCGGCGAGAGTTCTCGCAGTACCGGATGCTGAACAGCGCCGAGATGTAGAAGACACGTTGGAGTCTGCGGTTGTAGCGCCGGGGGCGGCGTAGGTTGCCGCTGATCTTCCCTGAGTCGCGGGGTACTGGCGCTACGCCGCCGAAGCCGGCGAGGCGGTCGGCGGTGCCGAAGACGGTCATGTCCCCGTCGGTGGCGGCCAGAAACTCGGCTCCGAGAATGACTCCCAGGCCGGGCATGCTGGTGACCACGTCGAAGGTGTGGTGCTGCCGGAACCGGGCTTCGATGGCCTTGTCGAGCTCGGTGATCTGCTGGGTGAGGCTGATCACCTCCGTCGCCAGCGTGCGTACCAGTTCGGCGGTCAGCTTCTCGCCGGGCAGGCTGGCGTGCTGGCGTTCGGCGGCCAGCAGGGCAGTCTCGGCGAGCTGGTTGGCACGGAGGACCTTGCGGTTGCGGAGCCAGGTGGCCAGGCGCTTCACGCCGAGCCGGCGAAGGGCGGCCGGGGTCTGGTATCCCGTCAGTGAACCTCTTTCATCCTGAATAGTCGCAGGTCATGAGTGTGTGGATGGCTTGGACGATGGTGCCGATACGGCGGGTTGAACATCGGGCTCGCCGGAGCAGCCGCCAGGACTTCAGCTGGGCGAAGGCACGTTCCCCCGGAGCCCGCAGCCTGGCGTGGTCCCGGTTGAACTGCTGGTAGTGCTCGGGCTGTTCGCTGTGGTGGTAGTACGGGGTGCGGACGGTGGCGCCGGCACCCTGGTAGGCCCGGTCGGCGAGGACCAGGATCTGCCGGGTCAGGCAGGCTTGGACGATTCCGTGCGCGCGGGCCGCGGTCAGGTCGTGCGTGCGGCCCGGTGTCGCGCGGGAGAACCACAGCGGGGTGCCGTCCGGGCGTGCGACGACCTGGACATTCATGCCGTGCTGCTTGTGCTTCTGTGAGTAGTACGGCTCATCTGCTTTGACGCGGTCGGTCGGGATGAGCGTGCCGTCGACGATGACGAAGTCTCCTTCGCCCAGCCCGACGAGGGCCTCGTGCAGACCCGGCGCCCAGGAGGCCAGGACATCGAGTGTCTCGTCGACGTAGCGCCAGGCCGTCGCCTCCGACACCCCGAACCCGGCACCGACTTGTGCCAACGTCTCGTTCTTCCGCAGATGAGCCAGTGTCAGCAGGGCTTGCTTGAAGCAGCTCAACTTCCGCCAGCGCGTGCGAAGTTCATGCCTTCGGGTGTAGATGAGCCAGGAGACATGCTCGACCAGCTCGTACGGGACATCGAGCATGGAAGGATACGGAACCAACGAAGCCCCCCGGCCGTCGGCGTGTTGAGTGAGATCACCACACCAACGACGAGGGGCTTCGCCACGTCACCGCACCTGACCAGCCCATTTCATCCCCACGACACAGGATGAAAGAGGTTCAGTAACGTGAGCGGGCCGGTGTTGATGAGATCCAGCGCCCGTTCCAGGCCGGGGAAGATGGCTGTGAGGTGAGCGCGGAGGCGGTTGACGGTGCGGGTGCGGTCGGCGACCAGGTCCATACGCCGACCGGTGAGGAACTTGAGGTCGGTGATCGTGTCGTCATTGGTGCGTACGGGGTGCAGGTCGCGTCGGACGCGGACCTGGTCGGCAATGACGGCGGCGTCCTTGGCATCGGTCTTGCCTTCGCCGCGATAGCTCTCGGAGGCACGATGGATGGCCCGGCCGGAGAGGTAGTGCACCGGCTGGTCGTGATTGAGCAGGAGCGCGATGGCCAGGGCGGCGGCGCCGTCGGCCAGGTCGATGCCCCAGGCCACCTCATGGCCCAAAGCCAGGACGTCAGCGAGGAGTTCGAGCAGTTCGGGCTCTA
>NZ_JAWOAI010000258.1:0-13886 GCF_033194735.1 Streptomyces sp. W16 | reverse complement strand
ACACCTCTGGATGGCCGAAGAACCAGAAGAGGTGCTGCCACAGCAGGGCCCCGCCGTTGGCGGCGTCGAAGACGTGTGCCCCGAATTTCCGATCCGCCTCCAGCGCGAACAGCGCGGCGGCGAGGACCGGGAAGGCCAGCAGGACCAGGACGGCGGTCAGCAGCACGTTCCACACGAAGATCGGCATGCGGAACATCGTCATGCCCGGTGCGCGCATGCAGATGATCGTGGTGATGAAGTTGACCGCGCCGAGGATGGTGCCGAAGCCGGAGAAGGCCAGACCCATGATCCACATGTCGGCGCCGATGCCCGGTGAGCGGACCGCGTCCGACAGCGGGCTGTAGGCGAACCAGCCGAAGTCGGCCGCACCCTGCGGGGTGAGGAAGCCACCGACCGCGATCGTCGAGCCGAAGAGGTAGAGCCAGTAGGCGAACATGTTCAGCCGCGGGAACGCCACGTCGGGCGCGCCGATCTGCAGCGGCATGATCCAGTTCGTGAAACCGGCGAACAGGGGCGTCGCGAACATCAGCAGCATGATCGTGCCGTGCATCGTGAACGCCTGGTTGAACTGCTCGTTCGACATGATCTGCAAGCCTGGTCTGGCGAGTTCGGCGCGCATGAGGAGCGCCATGACGCCGCCGATCAGGAAGAACGCGAACGACGTGACCAGGTACAGCGTCCCGATCGTCTTGTGATCCGTGGTCGTCAGCCACTTGATGCTCTTGAGGTCTCTCACGCCCCGCCTGTGTCCGCGCCCCGCCCGCACATCACACTCGACGGGCGCGACGAGAATCACGAAACCGGGTGTGACGATCGCCCGGGTGCCGGACAAGAACGGAACATGAGCAACGACGAGAACTTCGCCGCTGCCTATCGCGAGCACTACTGGGCGGTCAGCCGCTACGTTGCCCGGCGACTGGACGGGCGGAACAGCGAGGTCGAGGAAGTGGTGGCGGAGGTCTTCACCGTCGCCTGGCGCCGCCGTGCGGATCTGCCGCCGGCGCCGTTGCCCTGGCTGTACGGCGTTGCCCGCAACTGCCTGGCAAACGCGGTACGGGGGTATGGGCGCCGCCGCAGGCTCGTCGACCGGTTGGGCAACGACGAGAGCGCGCACGGGCGGCAGGTTGCTGCCGGGCCGGATACGGAGGCGCCCGGCGCCTGGGTGCACGAGGCGCTCGCGCGCTTGTCGTCGGCCGATCAGGAGGTACTGCGGCTGACGGCATGGGAGGAGCTGGGTGTGGAGGAGGTTGCCGTGGTTCTTGGGTGTGGGGTGCGGGCTGCGGCTATGAGGTTGCATCGGGCGCGGCGGAGATTGAGAGCGGAGATCGATCGGCTCGTGGTGCTTGGAGGTGCGGGGTGTTGATCGAGTACTCTGCGGCGCCGTCGTGGCTGGTCGCGCAGTTCCCCGCGCCCCTGTGGGGCGCCGCAGCTGAGCCGGAGGAGCATCGCCGTGGCCGATGAACTTGAACTCCTGCGCAGCGCCAATCCGTTCACCGCGGAAGGGCCCTTCTACGGCGATGGACCTCTGGACCATCATGCCGAGCGTCGGCTCAACCGGCTGCTGCTGCACGAACGGCGGACCGGGCGTCGCCGGCTGCTCTGGAGTCTCGTGGCCGGAGTCGCCGTAGTGGCGACCGCGTTCACGCTGTTGCTGGGCGGACCGAGCGGCACTCCTGCCGTGGCGGCGCCCCGCCCCTTGGTCGTGCAGGCGCACTCCACGCCCGTAGCCCTGAAACAGCTCGCCGCCCTCGCCGCGGCGGTCGCGGTCGACGGAACTCCCGCTCTGCGCAAGGGAACTCACGTGCAGTCCTGGAGTCTCGGCATGTCCGACGACAAACCACCGGTCACCATCCCCGAGGAACGCATCGTGCGCTGGAACGCGGACGACAGTCACACGGAACGTGTCGTCGAGCACGGGCATGTCCTCAAGGAGACGACGTATCCGCCGAGTTGGAGCGATGTCCCGCCCGAGGCCCGGCCTCCGCACGACGTGGCGGGACTGCGGGCGTACCTCCAGGAGACGGCGTACAGCAAGACGCCGTTGACCACCCCCGAACTCCTCGACGCCGTGGGGGAGTTGCTGGACCACTGGACGCTTGGGGCGCGTGAGTCGGCCGCGTTGGCGCGGGTGCTCGCGGGGGCGGACGGACTGCGGCCGGTGGGGGAGGTGACCGACCGCCTCGGGCGGCGCGGGCAGGCGTACGTCTATCAGCAGTCCGCCACCCGTCTGATGCTGATCATGGACCCGGCCACCGGCGCCGTCCTCGGAATGGAGAGCACCTTCACGAAGGACCAGCCCGAGTACGGCGTCAAGGCCGGGGCCGTCATGGACTACAGCGCGTGGACGCGCTGATCACACGCCGAGCTGCCGGGCGGCAGCCGTCACCGTCTGTTCCAGGAGCGTGGCGATCGTCATCGGGCCGACGCCGCCCGGCACCGGTGTGATCAGCGAGGCGCGCTCGGCGGCCGAGTCGAAGTCGACGTCGCCGACGTTTCCCGCGTTGTAGCCCGCGTCGAGCACGACCGCGCCCGGCTTGATGTCCTCGCCGCGGATCAGCCGGGGGCGGCCCACGGCGGCGACCACGATGTCCGCCTCGCGGACCGCCGCCGACAGGTCCCGGGTGCGGGAGTGGCAGTACGTCACCGTCGCGTCGCGGGCCAGCAGGAGCATGCCGGCCGGCTTGCCGAGGATCGCGCTGCGGCCCACGACGACGGCCCGCTTGCCGGACGGGTCGACGTCGTACTCGTCGAGCAGCCGCATGATGCCGCCGGGTGTGCAGGACACGAAGCCCGGCAGGCCGAAGCTCATCGCCGCGAAGGACGCGAAGGTGACGCCGTCGACGTCCTTCTCTGGCGCGATCGCCTCGAACGCGGCCCGCTCGTCGATGTGTTCGCCCATCGGGTGCTGGAGCAGGATGCCGTGCACGGCGGGGTCGGCGGAGAGCGCGGTGAGGGTCGCGACCAGTTCGGCTGTGGTCGTGGCGGCGGGGAGTTCGACGTGCCGGGACTCGATGCCGGCCTTGCGGCTGCGGTTCTGCTTCATCCGGACGTAGGTGACGGATGCCGGGTCCGAGCCGACCAGGACCGTCGCCAGACAGGGCGCCGTACCGGTGCGTTCAGTGAGGTCGGCGGCCTGCTTCGCGGTGTCCTCGACGATGCGCCGGGCGAGCGCGGTGCCGTCCATGAGCCGTGCTTGAGACATGATCCACTCCTGAGCTGGTTGACCAATCGCCCAGGCGCACGGCATCGACTCCGCGTGGGCCGCTCCACGGTGGTGCTCCACCTCAGCGCCAGTCACGACCCACGAACAGCGTAACCGAGGGGACTATGGCCGTCAGGACCCGCTCTCCTCGGGCGGTGCCGTCGGGTCGACACCGGCGAGGAATCCCCGGGCCTGTGCTGCGAGACGTGGGGCTCCGATGGCGCTCGCCCAGCGCTCGACCTCCGTCGCGAGCGCCTTGGCCCCGGCCTCGTCACCCGAGTCCCGGGCCAGGACGGCGAGCAGCAGCAGTTGGGACAGCGTGCCGGGGACCGTGCCTGCGCCGGCGCCCAGTGTGGTCGCCCGGCGCCAGCGGTCCAGGGCCAGGTCGTGGTCACCGGCGTCGTGGTCGTGGTCGCCGAGGTGGCGCAGGGCCTCGCGGGCCAGCAACGGGTCGTCGCCGGACTCGGCGGCGCGCAGTGCGGATGCGTAGTGAGGGGGTGCTCCCGCCAGGTCGGCGAAGTGGTTGTCCGTGATCAGGCCGAGGTACATCTCGGCCCAGCCCCGGCGCCCCTCGTCCGGGGCGCTGTCCCGCAGCGCCTGCGCCTCGCGGAGCAGGGACGCGAGGGTTTTCGGATCCTTGCCGTCGGGGCCCAGCCGCAGTCGACCGTCGACGACGAGCAGTCGGCGATAGGTGTTCCGCAGCCGCGCGAAGTCCAGGTCCCAGTCACCGCCCGGGAACTCCTTCCCGGCCGCTTCGATACGTGCCGTCGCGGTGTCCGTACCCGCGAACCAGTCCTGTTCCAGGGCCACTTGGGCGGCGGCGCGGGCGATCCGCGCCCGGGGGTCCGGCTCGTCGGCGGTGCACGCGTCCAGCAGGCGGGAGGCGCGCTGCCATCGTCCCGTCACGCTCAACTCGTGGGCTGCGGCGATGAGTTCTTCGACGGGGATGGCCGCGTTCACTGTGGATGTCATGGCGGGGAAGGTAGTTATGCGAAAAACTATCCACAAGAAAACCACTGCGGGAGGCAGACGTGGACGACTCGGTCGACCGGCATGTGGCGCTCTGGGCGAAGGAACTCCCCTGGATGGACCCGGTGAAGGAGCAGGTCTTCTTCCGGCTGGCGATCCTGGCCCGCCACGCCGGTCAGGCGCGGCGGGACGTGCTCGACGCCGACGGGCTCAAGCAGTGGCAGTTCAAGGTGCTGCTGATGCTGCGCAGGCTCGGGCCGCCGTACGAGACGAGCCCGTCACAGTTGGCGGAACTGCTGGGACTGACGCGTGGGGCGCTCTCCGCGCGGCTGGCGGCCGTCGAGGAGGCGGGGCTGATCGCCCGTACCCATGAGACGGGGGACCGGCGGCGGGTGCGGGTGCGGCTCACCGACGCCGGATACGCAGTCCTTGAGGAGCATGTGGCGGCGGAGGAAGCGGGCGAGCTCGCGCTGCTCGCAGCACTGACCCCAGCAGAGCGGCGGACGCTCGCAGACCTGCTGCGGAAACTGGTGCTCGCCGTCGAGTCCTAGCGGTGCCGGCGGGTACCGTGCTGGCCGAGAAGGTCCAGGTCAGCCGGGTGGTGACCCGGACCTTCGGCACCAAATTCGCTAGCCGTCCCATGCCTGGATCATGGTCTGCCGGGTGATCTTGCCGTCGTCCAGTACGAGCATCGACTCGGCCAGGACCCGGGTCCCGTCGGCGTACTGACAGGACTCGCTGTAGGCGACTCGGTCCCCCTGTACGACGCACTCCTCCAGTTTGTGCGTCATGTCGCGGCTGTAGACATCGGCGAGCATGGCGCCGATCTCGTCCCGGCCGTGCAGGACCTTGGGATTGCTGGGCTGGGTCTGATGGTCGACGACGTGGATCTCCGCGTCGTCGGCGTAGAGCGACAGAAGTGTCGCCGCTGTGTGATCTTCGATGCCCCGGCGCAGGGCTTCGGTGTCGAAGCCGGGGCGTGCCGCGGTGCCCATGGTGACCTCCTCGGAGGGCCGCGGCCCGAACAGGAGCGAGCCGCGCGGGCCTCTCCTACGAGACTCCTCCGCCGCGCCGGGGTCGGCAAACCGAGCGGGCGTACTCCGCCTGACGGGTGAGCGGCGACCGGTGCCCGTGACCGTGCGGCTACCGTCCGCGTTGCTGGAAGCATGATTTCAACACGACGTATTGCCGCCGCCGTTGGTCTCGCCGTCGGGGTCACCGGTCTCGTCGCGCCGATGGCGAACGCCGCCGACGCGCCCGCCTTCAAGGACGGCAAGGTCAGCCCGGTCGCCCTCCTGGACTCGCTCGCGGTGAGCGAGATCCCCGCCGAGCACCAGGCGCAGATCCCGAAGGTCGCCGACCAGATGAAGGCGCTGAACCACCTGAACGACCTCCAGCAGCTGCACCAGGTCACCGACATGGCCGCGCCGGTCACGGGACTCCTCCCCGCCGTCGAGTAGCGGGACCGCGCAGCGCGCAGACCTTGAGGGCCGTCCGGAAACGGGCGGCCCTCAGTCGTGCGGCGGCATCAGCCCGCCGTCGCCAGGAACTGCGTCGCCGCCAGCTCCGCGTAGAGCGGGTCGGCGCTCACCAGCTCCCGGTGCGTCCCCACCGCGCGGACCCGGCCCGCGTCCATGACGACGATCCGGTCGGCCATCGTCACCGTGGACAGCCGGTGCGCGACGACCAGGACCGTCGTCGTACGGGCCACATCGGCGACGGTGTCGCGCAGGGCCGCCTCGTTGACCGCGTCCAGCTGCGAGGTCGCCTCGTCCAGGAGCAGCAGTCGGGGATGGCGCAGCAGGGCGCGGGCGATCGCGACGCGCTGGCGTTCGCCGCCGGAGAGGCGGGTGCCGCGGTGGCCGACCAGGGTGTCGACGCCCTTCGGGAGCCGGGCGACCAGACCGTCGAGACGGGTCGTCTTCAGGACGCGGGTGACGGCGTCGTCGTCCGCGTCCGGGTTGCCGAGTAGCAGGTTGTCGCGCAGTGAGCCCGACAGGACCGGCGCGTCCTGCTCCACATAGCCGATGGCGGACCGGAGCCCGGACAGCTCCCAGTCCGCGAGGTCCCGGCCGTCGAGGGTGATGGCGCCGGACTCGGGGTCGTAGAAGCGCTCGATGAGGGAGAACACGGTGGTCTTGCCCGCGCCGGACGGGCCGACGAACGCCGTCATGCCCTGGGCCGGTACCTCGAAGGTCACGCCGTGGTGGACGTAGGGCAGGTCGTCGGCGTAGCGGAAGCGGACGTCGTCGAAGGCGAGGGCCGCGGGCTCGGCGCCGGGGGAGGGCAACTGGGCCGGGAGGGAAGGGGGTTCGGCGGGGAGCTGGAGCGCTTCCTGGATGCGGGAGAGGGCCGCCGCGCCCGTCTGGTACTGCGTGATCGCGCCGACGACCTGCTGGACGGGCATCATCAGGTAGAAGACGTAGAGGAGGAACGCGACCAGTGTGCCGACGTCGATCGCGCCCGTCGCCACCCGTGCCCCGCCCACCGCGAGGACGGTGATGAACGCGATCTGCATCGACAGGCCGGCCGTATTGCCCGCCGCCGCAGCCCACTTGGCCGCGCGGATGCTCTGCCGCCAGGACTCCTCGGCCGCCGCGTGCAGGGTGCGCTCCTCGCGGTTCTCGGCGCCGGACGCCTTCACCGTGCGCAGCGCGCCGAGGATCCGCTCCAGCGAGGCGCCCATCACACCGATCGCGTCCTGCGCCTGCCGGCTGGCCCGGTTGATGCGCGGCACGATCACACTGAGCACGGTGCCCGCGCCCACGATCACGGCAAGGGTGACGGCCAGCAGCACGGGGTCGACCAGACCCATCAGCACCACCGTCGCGACGAGAATGAGCCCTTCGGTGCCGAGACCGACCAGCGAATCGGTGGTGACCTCGCGCAGGAGCGTGGTGTCGGAGGTGATGCGGGCCATCAGGTCGCCGGGCTCGCTGCGGTCCACCGCGCTGATCCGCAGCCGCAGCAGATACGACGACAGGGCCCGCCGCGCGCCGAGCACCACCGACTCGGCGGTGCGCCGCAGAACATACGAACCCAGCGCGCCCAGCGCCGCGTTGGCGACCACCAGCGCCGACATCGCGAGCAACGCCCCGGTGATCGTCCGGTCGTGCGAGAGGTCGTCGATGAGTCCCCGCGCCACCAACGGCAGCAACAGCCCGGTGCCGCCGGTGACCAGCGAGAGCAGCGCGCCCGCCAACAGGGCCCAGCGGTGCGGCCGTACGTAGTCGAGGAGCAGCCGCCAGGCCGGCGGGTCGCTCCGAGTCCCTGCGATGGCCACAGTGCTCCTCGGGATGCGGTCGGAACATTCAGGCTACGTCGGCCGCCGCCGGCGGTGTCGACCCGCTGTCGTGCCCTTACCGATCAGTCACGCGTAGGGTCTCGGGCAGGGACAACGATCGACGAAAGGGTTCAGGACCATGGCGCAGGAAGTGCGCGGCGTGATCGCGCCGGGAAAGAACGAACCGGTCCGGGTCGAGACGATCGTCGTACCCGACCCCGGCCCCGGTGAGGCCGTGGTGAAGGTACAGGCCTGCGGGGTCTGTCACACCGACCTGCACTACAAGCAGGGCGGCATCAGCGACGACTTCCCCTTCCTGCTGGGGCACGAGGCGGCGGGGATCGTGGAGTCGGTCGGCGAGGGCGTCACAGACGTCGCCCCGGGCGACTTCGTGATCCTCAACTGGCGTGCGGTGTGCGGGAACTGCCGGGCCTGTCTGCGCGGCCGGCCGCAGTACTGCTTCAACACCCACAACGCCAAGCAGAAGATGACCCTTGCCTCGACCGGCCAGGAACTCTCCCCGGCCCTCGGCATCGGCGCCTTCGCCGACAAGACACTGGTGGCGGCGGGACAGTGCACCAAGGTCGACCCGACCGTCTCCCCGGCCGTCGCCGGTCTCCTCGGCTGCGGCGTGATGGCCGGTATCGGCGCGGCGATCAACACCGGGAACGTCGGGCGCGGCGACACCGTCGCCGTCATCGGCTGCGGCGGAGTTGGCGACGCGGCGATCGCCGGGGCCCGGCTCGCGGGCGCGGCGCGGATCATCGCCGTCGACATCGACGACCGCAAGCTGGAGAAGGCCCGCTCGATGGGCGCCACCCACACCGTCAACTCCAAGACGTCCGACGCCGTCGAGGCGATCCGCGAACTGACCGGCGGCTTCGGCGCCGATGTCGTCATCGAGGCGGTCGGCCGCCCGGAGACGTACAAGCAGGCCTTCTACGGCCGTGACTTGGCCGGCACGGTCGTCCTCGTCGGCGTCCCGACGCCGGAGATGAAGCTCGAACTCCCGCTCCTGGACGTCTTCGGGCGCGGCGGTTCCCTCAAGTCGTCCTGGTACGGCGACTGTCTGCCCTCCCGTGACTTCCCGATGCTGATCGACCTGCACCAGCAAGGCCGCCTGGACCTGGGCGCGTTCGTCACGGAGACGGTCCAACTCGACGAGGTGGAGAAGGCGTTCGAGCGGATGCACGGCGGCGACGTGCTGCGTTCGGTGGTGGTGCTCTGATGGGCGCGCGCATCGAACACCTCGTCACCTCAGGGCAGTTCACGCTCGACGGCGGCACCTGGGACGTCGACAACAACGTGTGGATCGTCGGCGACGACCACGAGGTCGTCGTGATCGACGCCGCCCATGACGCCGACGCCATCCTCGCGGCGATCGGCGACCGCACACTGACCGCCATCATCTGCACCCACGCCCACAACGACCACATCGACGCCGCCCCCGCCCTCGCGGACCGCACCGGCGCCACGATCTGGCTGCACCCCGACGACCTGCCCCTGTGGAAGCAGACCCACCCCGACCGGGACCCCGACGCCCATCTCGCCGACGGCCAGGTGATCGAGGCCGCGGGCGCCGACCTGAAGGTCCTGCACACGCCAGGGCACGCGCCCGGCGCGGTCTGCCTCTACGACCCCGGGCTCGGCACGGTCTTCACCGGCGACACCCTCTTCCACGGCGGCCCGGGCGCCACGGGACGGTCGTACTCCCACTTCCCGACCATCATCGACTCCATCCGCGACCGCCTCCTGACCCTGCCGCCGGAGACGAAGGTGCTCACGGGACACGGCGACTCGACCACGATCGGCGCCGAGGCCGGGCAGCTGGAGGAGTGGATCGCCCGGGGCCACTGACGCCTCGGACAAAACCCGACAGGAGATGTCCGGCTTCTCCGGCAGGCTCGACACGAGACACGTCGAACGAGCACGGGAGGTCGGACATGCCGGGCCCACTGGAAGGCAAGGTCGCGCTGGTCGCGGGGGCGACCCGCGGAGCGGGACGCGGCATCGCCGTGGAACTGGGCGCGGCCGGCGCCACCGTCTACGTGACCGGCCGCTCCACCCGGGCCCGGCGCTCGGAGTACGACCGGCCCGAGACCGTCGAGGACACCGCCGACCTCGTCACCGCGGCCGGCGGCCAGGGCATCGCCGTACCCACCGACCACCTTGAACCCCCGGCCGTACGGGCCCTCGTCGACCGTATCGACGACGAACAGGGCCGCCTCGACATCCTCGTCAACGACATCTGGGGCGGCGAGCACCTCTTCGCCCGGGACACCCCCGTCTGGGAGCACGACCTCGACAAAGGGCTCCGCCTCCTCAGGCTGGCGGTCGAGACACACGCGATCACCAGCCACCACGCCCTGCCCCTGCTGCTGCGCAGGCCCGGCGGCCTGGTCGTCGAGGTCACCGACGGGACCGCCGAGTACAACCGCGACACCTACCGCGTCTCCTTCTTCTACGACCTCGCCAAGTCGTCCGTCCTGCGCATGGCCTTCGCCCTCGGCCACGAAATCGGCCCGCGCGGCGCCACCGCAGTGGCGCTGACCCCGGGCTGGCTGCGCTCGGAGATCATGCTCGACCAGTTCGGCGTCCGCGAGGAGAACTGGCGCGACGCCCTCGACCGCGTCCCCCACTTCGCCATCTCGGAGACCCCGCGCTACGTCGGCCGCGCCGTCACCGCCCTCGCGACCGACCCCCAAGTGGCCCGCTGGAACGGGCAGTCGCTGTCCAGCGGCGGACTCGCCCCGGTCTACGGCTTCACGGACCTCGACGGCAGCCGCCCGGACGCGTGGCGGTACCTGGTGGAGGTACAGGACGTGGGGAAGCCGGCGGACGTGACCGGGTACCGGTGAGGGGCGGGGTCATGCCCGGGTCACCGGCCAGTGCGCGGAGTGGCCCGGCGGCAGCGCCAGATCGTCCCGTACGGCCGCGTTGTAGCCCTCGCGACCGGCGCGCTGCCGTGCCAGCAGGGCCTGCCAGGCGACCGGATCGCGCGTCTCGTCGCGCAGGAACTGCTCCATCTCCATCACCGCGACGACCCACACCCGGGCCCGCTCCACCACCTCAGGACTCCCCAGCAGGATCAGCGCCTCCCCGGACGGATCCCTGGCCACGGACGCCTCCGCCATCAGCGGTGTCGCCTCCTCGGGAGTCAGCGGATGGGGATGCGGATCGTTGCCGAAGTGGGAGGCGACACGGTAGTTCAGGGTCACGGACGCCTTCAGGGTCCTGGCGTACTCGGTGTACACGGTGAGCCGTCGTTCCTCCCAACGCGCCGCCTGCTCGTGCCGGAACCGCACCCGGTCGCCCCGCATCACCGCCAGATACGAGCCGAGCGCACCGATCACCACACCGATCAGCGCGGGCAGTTGCTGTATGAACGCGTTCATGTCCGCACGGTATCTGCCGAGTTGATCGTTACGGCAGTACGTTCGGGGCCATGACTGACTCAAGGCGCTTCGAGGGGTACGGAGTTCTCGTCACCGGTGCGGCCCGCGGCATCGGTGCGGCCGTCGCGCGGCGGCTCGCCGAGGAGGGGGCGCGGGTGCTGGTGACCGACGTCGATCCGGCCGAGGCGGAGAAGACGGCGGCGGCGCTGCGCGAACTCGGCCTCGGGGCCGAGGCGTTCGGGTGCGACGTGGGGGACCGGGAGGCGGTGGAGCGGGCCGTCGCTCATGCCGTGGCGACGTTCGGGGCGCTCGACGTCCTGGTCAACAGCGCGGCCCACTGCACCCCCGACCTCCCGCTCTTCGAGGACGAGCCGGACGACGAGTGGGCCCGCGACCTCGACATCACGCTGACCGGACCGTACCGCTGCTGCCGTGCCGCACTGCCGCACCTGGCCGCCTCCGGACGGGGAGCCGTCGTCAACATCGGTTCCGTGAACGGGGTTCAGGACTTCGGCAACCACGCCTACAGCGCCGCCAAGGCCGGACTCGGCTCCCTGACCCGCACCCTCGCCGGGCACGCGGCCAAGCGGGGCGTGCGGGTCAACCTGGTGGTGCCGGGCACCGTCCGCACCTCCGCCTGGGAGGGGCGGGAGGACGACCTGGACGCCGTACGCGGGCTGTATCCGCTCGGCCGGGTCGGCGAGCCCGAGGACATCGCGGCGGCCGTCGCGTTCCTCGCCTCGCGCGACGCCTCCTGGATCACCGGCACGGCCCTGAACGTCGACGGCGGCCTCACCGCGGTCAACACCGGCTTCCGGCAGGCCGTCCGGCCACGGAGGCGGGCGTAGCCGCCCCGGCAGATCAGCGAACCGGTGCCGCCGCGAGAGCCGCGAGCACCCGGTCCGTATCGGCCTCGGACGTACGCCAGTTGCTGAACGCGGCGCGCAACGCGGGCGTCCCCTCGTACACCGTCGGAGTCAGGAACGCCTCGCCGGAGGCGGCGACGGCCTCCGCAAGCGCGGCCACCCGTTCCTGCGTCGAGTTCTCGGCGAGGGTGAAGCAGACGACGTTCAGCCGGACCGGCGCGGACAGCCGCAGGCCCGGGAGCGCGGCGATGCCCTCGCCGAGGCGGTGGGCGAGGGCGACGTTGCGCTCGACGATCTCGCGGTGCCCGGCGCGGCCGTAGGCCAGGAGGGAGAACCAGGCCGGGAGGGCGCGCAGCCGCCGGGAGTTCTCCGGGGTGAGGTGGAGGAAGTCCGGGTCGCCGGTCGGCAGGCCGAGGTACGGGGACGCGTTGTGGAACACCCTGACCTGGAGGTCACGGCGGCGGGTGAACTGGACGGCCGCGTCATAGGGCACGTTGAGCCACTTGTGCAGGTCGACGCAGACCGAGTCCGCCGCGTCGAGCCCGTCGACGAGGTGGGCGTGGGCGGGGGAGAGCGCGGCGAAACCGCCGAACGCGGCGTCCACGTGCAGCCAGAAGTCGTGCCGCTCCTTGAGGGCCGCGATGGCCCGCAGGTCGTCGAAGTCGACGGTGTTCACGGTGCCCGCGTTCGCCACGACGATCGCCGGGCGGCCTCCCAACTCGGCGAGCGCGGCGTCGAGTTGGGCCACGTCGACGGCCTCGCGGTTCCCGGCGAGCACGGGCACCTGGCGCAGCCGGTCCCGGCCGATGCCCAGCACGGACAGCGCCTTGGTGACGCTGGAGTGCGGGCTCCCGGAGAGCACGTCCACCGGGCCGAGCGCGGCGGCCCCGTCCCGGGACACGTCCACGCCCAGGCGCTCGCCGAGCCACTCGCGGGCGACGGCCAGCCCCACCGTGTTCGACACCGTCGCGCCGGTCACGAAGGCCCCGGAGTGCGCCTCGCCCAGTCCGAACAGCTCGCGCAGCCAGCCGACCGTCTCCCGCTCCAGGGCCGCCGCCCAGGAACCGGCCGCGCCGGACACGTTCTGGTCGTACGCGCTGGTCAGCCAGTCCCCGGTGACCGACGCGGGCGTCGCACCGCCCGTGACGAAGCCGAGGTAGCGCGGGCCCGCCGACCCCGAGAAACCGGGCGCCCACCGCTCGGCGAACCGCGCGAGAGCACCCTCGGCACCGGCCCCGTCGGCCGGCAGGGGGTCGTGATCGGGGGCCTTCCCGGGGTGGACGACCGGCCGCTCGGCCACACCGGCCAGCTCACGGGCGGCGAAGTCACGGGCGGACTGGAGGAGTTCGGGGAGCCGGGCGAGATCGTCGGCGAGGGTGCGGTGCATGGGCGGCAGCGTAGGCGGAGGCGCCGGGCCGGGTATCGGTCCACTCCGAGGAAAGTGGACCGATGCCGCGTACTAGTCCTGTCCGGGCAGCCCCTCCCGCAAGGTCTCCAGGAACGCCCGCGCCGCCGGCCCCGCAGGGCCGTCCGTACGCCAGACCACCGCGACCCGCCCCCGTGCCCGGGCATCGTCGATACGGAGCATCCGCAGCGCCCGCGGCTCTCGTGCTGCCGTCGTGGCCTCGGAGGCGTCCTGCGGGCGTGGGACCACGGCCACCCCGAGCCCCCGTTCCGCGAGTCGCATCAGCGCGTCCGGGGCCGCCGCCTCGCAGGTGACGCGGGGCCGGAAGCCCGCCTCCGCGCACAGCCGGTCCAGCACTCCGCGCACCCCCGTCCCCCGAGGAAGGCTGATCAACCGGTGCCCGCGCAACGCGGTCAGCGGGACGGACGTACGACCGCGGTGTTCGGCGAGCAGCGGATGACCCGGTGCCACCGCCGCGACCAAGGGTTCGTCGATCACGATCCGGAGGGCGAGGCCCGGTGCCGGCTCGGGGTCCGGCAGGCCCGCCACGGCGATGTCCAGCTCCCCGTGGCGCAGCGCGGCGAGCATCCGGTCCGAGGTGTCCTCGGTGAGGGTGATCTCCACCTGGGGATGCGCGTCGTGGAAGTCGGCGAGCAGCGCCGGCACGTCCATGCGATGGCCGAGGGCTCCGGGCACCAGCCCGACCGCCACCCGCCCGCGCAGCAGCCCGCCGAACTCCGCCGCCGTCTGCCGCACCCCGTCGACG